>JANYHP010000538.1 GCA_025359005.1 Hyphomicrobiaceae bacterium
CCGGCCCCGTCCCCGCCCATGCAGCGATCCGCATCTTTACCGGCGCGGCCCTGTCACCCGCCCACGACACCGTCGCCATGCAGGAGGATTGCCAGCGCGTCGTGGCTGCCAGCGTCGAGCGCGTGACGATACCCGCCGGCCTGAAGCGTGGCGCCAACGTCCGTTCGGCCGGCGAAGATCTGGCGGCAGGCGCAACCGTCATCGCTCCGGGTGTTCGCTTGCGCCCGCAGGACGTCGCCGCCCTGGCCTCCGTCGGCCTCGACACGGTCGCGGTCTATAAGCACCTGTCGGTCGCCGTGCTGTCGAGCGGCGATGAAATCATTGTGCCCGGTGCGCCGCTGATGCCGGGCCAGGTCTACGACGCCAACGCGCCCATGCTGCGCGGCCTCGTCCAGGCGGTTGGCGCGCGGCCGACAGACATCGGCATCGTCGGCGACAGCCCAGCGGCGATCGATGCTTGCCTGCTCGCCGCCGCGCGTCGTCACGACGTTATCATCACCTCGGGCGGCGCCAGCCAAGGCGAGGAGGACCACCTCGTCGCAGCCCTCGACCGGCTGGGCAAGCGCCACCTCTGGCAACTCGCCATCAAGCCCGGCCGCCCCATGACCTTCGGCCAGATCGGCGACTGCGTGGTGGTCGGCCTCCCCGGCAATCCGGTCGCGGTGTTCGTCTGCTTCCTCATGTACGTGGCGCCCCTGCTCGGCACGCTGGGCGGGCGTCCCTGGCGCGAACCGCGGCGCTATCCGGTGCCGGCGGGCTTCGCGATCGCCGCGCGCAAGACCGGCCGGCGCGAATTCCTGCGCGGCATGCTTGTCGAGCGGGGCGGGCAGCTGGCGGTCGAAAAATATAGCCGCGACGGCTCCGGCCTGATCTCCGGCTTGCGCGCCGCCGATGGCCTCATCGAGGTGCTGGAGGACACCACAGCGGTCCGTCCGGGCGATTCGGTGCCCTATATTCCCTTCTCCGAATTCGGGCTAGTCGGCGGTTGATTTTTGCAGCCGCGCAGAGCCCTGAACAAAAACAAAACACGCCAGCGAACATTATTGTGCGCCAGAGGCTTGATTGGAGGTTGCAAAACTAGAACAAATAAAGTACATTCATTGCATTGCCTGGGGATGCAACTCGTGGAATAAGGGTGCACAGATGCTGGATCGTGACGAATCTCGGAAATCAGGCGCCACGCCGTCGCTGCGGGTGGTCGAAGGGGGCTCCATGGACAAGAACAAGGCACTCGAAGCTGCGTTGCAGCACATCGAGAAGCAGTTCGGCAAGGGCTCCATTATGAAGCTCGGGGCGAACGACCGATCCTACGACGTCGAGGCGATTTCGACGGGCTCGCTGGGGCTCGACATCGCGCTTGGCATCGGCGGTTTGCCCAAGGGTCGCATCGTCGAGATCTATGGGCCGGAGAGTTCTGGCAAGACCACGCTCGCGCTGCACTGTATTGCCGAGGCTCAGAAAAAGGGTGGCGTCTGCGCCTTCGTCGACGCCGAGCATGCGCTCGATCCGGTCTATGCGAGAAAGCTCGGCGTCAAGGTCGATGAGCTGTTGATTTCGCAGCCCGACACAGGCGAGCAGGCGCTCGAGATCACCGATACGCTCGTCCGCTCTGGCGCGATCGATATTCTGGTCATCGACTCGGTGGCTGCCCTCACGCCCAAGGCCGAGTTGGAAGGCGAGATGGGCGACAGCCTGCCCGGTCTGCAGGCCCGTTTGATGAGCCAGGCGCTGCGCAAGCTCACCGGTTCCATCTCCAAGTCCAAGTGCATGGTTATTTTCATCAACCAGATCCGCATGAAGATTGGCGTCATGTTCGGCAACCCCGAGACGACGACCGGCGGCAATGCGCTGAAGTTCTACGCCTCCGTCCGCCTCGATATCCGTCGCATCGGCCAGATCAAGGAGCGCGAGGAAGCGGTCGGCAATCAGGTCCGGGTCAAGGTCGTCAAGAACAAGGTGGCGCCGCCGTTCAAGCAGGTCGAGTTCGACGTGATGTTCGGCGCCGGTATTTCCAAAGTTGGGGAATTGGT
>JANYHP010000549.1 GCA_025359005.1 Hyphomicrobiaceae bacterium
CGGTTCTGCGGTCGAGCCGACCGGCCGAATGGACGATCTGAGCGGGCGGTTGGGTAGCCTTTAGGATGATCAGGGGCGGAACGCCGTGCTGGACCAGACATACGAAGACTTGCTCGATCTGGCGATGAACATCGACTCGCAGTTGTCCGGTGACGAATTTCTACGCCGCCTGCTCGACACGTATGGTTTCGAGACGATCGCATATGCGGCCTTCAACGTCCCGTTACTCGGCTCGACCGAGCCCATCTATCAGAACACCTATTGCGACCCTTGGCGCATTCATTACCATCAGAACCAGTTCATCGCGATCGATCCGGTGGTTCACACTGCACTCTCGGGGATCCTTCCGACCGACTGGCAGGAGTTGCGGCAGAAAGACGGGGCGCGCGTGCTCGACGAAGCCAGTGAGTTCGGTATTGGCCGACAGGGGCTGACGTTACCGATGCGCGGTATTCACGGAGAAACGGCGGCTCTCAGCGTTTCTACTCGCCTGAGCGACGCCAAATGGCGGCAACTCAAGAAGCAATATATTCGTGATCTGCAGAGTTTAGCCAACTACTTCCATGTGTCGGTGCTCCATCGTCTGGGTCTTGATCAGCCGATGATCCAGATCTTGTCCGCGCGCGAATTAGAATGCTTAAAATGGGCGGCGCTCGGCAAGAGCGCTTCAGAGACTGCGACCATTATCAACGTGACCGAGCGGACCGTGACGTTTCACTTGTCTTCGGCACGTTACAAGCTCAATTGCCTTACGACGACGCAGGCCGTGGCCAAAGCATTGACGACCCGGCAAATGAGTTTGTGAGCTGATTGTCAGACAGCACTGCCGCTCCATGAAAGACGGCATCGATGGCTTTTCCTGGTGCACGGTCGCGCGCCTACGCGGTTAACAAAGGTGCTCTGTGCGTCAACTGTCAGATCTGACAGTTGCCCGGCCAATGCAGACACGTTGAAGTTACCTCCGGTAGTTGCAACGGAGGCGTACCCGATGATTACTCTGATCCAGGCCGCGAACCCCGCTTCGTTCCAGGCTGAACTTGATGGTATGCACAGGCTGCGGGCTGAAATTTTCCATACGCGGATGGGCTGGCCCGTCACCGTCCACGAGGGCCGCGAGCGCGATGCCTTTGACGACTTGAATCCGCTGTACATCGTCGGCACGACGGCTGCAGGCGATGTAGTCTCATCGGCGCGGCTGTTGCCGACGACCGGACCGAATATGCTGGCCGACGTGTTCAGCACGCTGTTGCCGGACGGTATTCCGATGCGATCTCCCCATATCTGGGAAAGCTCGCGGTTTTCGGTCCTGACGAACCTGTCGGAGCAACGCTCGGACCTTTTGATCCACTACCGAACCGCAGAACTCCTGTGCGGGATTATCGAAGTCGGCTTGATGGCGGGGCTCGATTACATCGTGTCGGTCGTGGACGTATCCGTAGAGCGCGTGCTGCGGCGTGCGGGGTGTCCCTGCGAGCGGTTGGGTTCGCCGGGCCGGATCGGACGATCTTTGGCCATCGCCGGCATGTTCCCGATGACGGAGCAATTGTTGGCCGGTGTTCGCGTGGCCGGAGGCATTAGCGGCAGCGTCCTTAACCCAGACAGCCATCAGATGCTCACCCTCGCGGCCTGATCTCCACTTAGACCGGCATGGCGGCGACGGCCCTGCCGCCATGCGGCAACTCGTCTACTCGGGAGCGGATATCATGCGTCACGACGATGTTAGCGACTGGCCCACGGATTTCGACCATCGCCATCCCCAGTGGATTGCAAATCCTGTCCCGATTTTGGATCACTTGCGCACGTCGTGCCCGGTGGCAACGACCTCCCGATACGGTGGGGTCTATTTGCCAACGCGGTATGCCGACATCTGCGAGATTGCGAACGACCCCGAACATTTTTCCTCGCGGAGCGTCGTGGTCCGCGAGGACGCATCATTGGGTTTTGGCAACGCGCCGATCAATTCGGACCCACCCGAACACACCGAAGAACGGCGCCTGTTGTTGCAGGCCTTCAGCGCCGACAAAGTGCGAAGCCTGGAACCGGCCACGCGAACGATCTGCCGCGCATTGATCAAGGCTTTGATCGGGGCTGAGACAGCCGACGCGGCGAAAGACTACGCGCAACATATCCCCGCCCGCATCATGGCCTTGTTGCTGGGCCTCCCGGACAGCGACGGCGATCTGTTCCGGACGTGGATTTATCAATCGCTTGATTTCGGTATCGTCGACGCCGATGTGGCCGCGCGGTCACTGGCCGAGATGACCGGCTACATGGCGGCGCTCCTAGCAGCGCGCCGGGCGCGGCCGGAGGACGATATCCCGACCATGCTGCTGTCGACGCGGATCAGCGGGCGCCCGCTGAGCGACGAAAAGATGATCGGCATGCTGCGGCTGTTGCTGATCGCCGGGATCGATACGACGTGGAGCCTCATTGCGTCGAGCCTGTTGCATCTCGCCCGGACACCGCGCGACCGCGATGCTCTTGCCCAGCGAAAGGAGGGAATCCCGCAAGCCGTTGAGGAATTCTTGCGTGCCTTCGCGCCGGTAACAATGGCGCGTGAGGTCGTCAAGAACTGTACGCGCGCGGAAACGACCTACCAACCGGGGCGAATGGTACTGTTGTCGTTCCTTGCGGC
>JANYHP010000554.1 GCA_025359005.1 Hyphomicrobiaceae bacterium
CTGCACTAGAAACCTAATGTTGCTAGTGTTCCTTATGGCGCTGACATTTGCTCACCGACATGCCGCGAAGGGAAGCAAATGTCAGCGCCGGAACACTAGTGATTTTCATCTCGCTCACTTCGGCGCCTGCGTGTGTGAGACTGAGAAGAACGAGCATGCCAACCGCTGTCAGCCGAACAAAAAACGTCATGTGCCTTCTCCTTCGGGCGGCTTGGTTTGCGCGGCGTCGCAAACGTTATTGAGAGCGATGCTGCGTCCTCCACGCGCCCGATGCAACAAAAATAGCTCACATGCGACTGTTGCAGAGCCATAGCGCTTGACGCCAACGACCGACGTTAATCGCTTGGCATTTGGGCCTGCTCAGAAGTCGCAGATTTGGCGCCTGAAAATATCCGCGGCGCGGACTGTGCTGCTTGGCAATTTTCGCGACCCGTCGATTGAGACCTGTTCGCATCTGCGATAACGTCATTCTTATTTTAACCCATCCCTAACCACGCTCATCGATACTCGGCGGTTGGATCACACTGCCGGCACGACGGCGCGAGAAGTGCGGACACGGCCTCCATGCGGACCCTCATCGTCTTTCTCGTATTGGCCGCATTCGCCAAGGTGGCAACCGTGCAGTGGCTGCATCGCGCGGCGAGCGACGAGGTGATCATCGCCGCCTATCGCCCACGCGCACTCGATGCCTGCGCCAGCGACGCGCGACGCCTCAAGCTGCCGAGTGATGGCGCGGTCTGGGGCCAGGATACCCCGATCAGTCTTGAAATCGGCCGCCGTCTACGCGGCATCTACGTCTGGCAAGTGGACAAGCCGGCGTGGTCCGAGCGATATCGCAATCCGTACCTGCAACTTGAAGCGCGCGGCCCCGAAACACGCTTTCGGTGTGAGTATGACATTGTCAACGGCACAGCGGCCGTCTCGCGTATCTGAGGCACGACCGTTCACCCAATTGCAACGAGTCATTGGCGCGGCCTTTACGAGTTTGCGCTTAGCTGGCGGCGGGGAGTATGCGTGGTCGACCCGGAAACGAGTGACTGCGCCGACGTAATGGTGTGTGTGTTGGCGAGTGTGGAACAACAGCAGTCGAGCAGGGAGCGTCGCGGCATCGGCCGGGCGATCGGCTCATGATGCGTGCGTTGGGAGCCGTGCGCTTGGCTGCCGCCGTCCCGGCACCCAATGCTGACGGCGTTTGCGCGCCGCCGCGCTCGCGCCGCGTCGCGGTCGATCTGGTCGCCTTCGGTGACGTGGCCGGATGCTTGCTCGGCGGCATCGCCGGTGGCTTCGCTGTGGTCGCGCGCGGCGATACAGACGTGCAATGGCTCAAGCTCATACAAGTGTGCCTGCTGACGGCGCTGTTTCTGTATCTCTGCCTGCGCCATTTCTGTTCCTACGACGTCGGCCACATTGCCGAAGCCCGCGTGCGCCCCTTGCACGTGGCGCTCGCGCTCTCAATCGCCATGGTGGTCATGTATGGGCTCGGCCTGCCCGTGGGCACCCGCGTCGATCATACCCGCACGTGGTATGGTGTTTGGTTCATGACCAGCTTTACCACTATTGTTGTGCATCGATTGCTCGCCACATCCACATTGCAAGCCTTGTCGCGCGGTGGCGCGTTTCGCACCCGTCTTGCCATCTACGGCACCGGGCCGCTCGCCGATCGCGTCGTGGCGGGACTGTTTGTGCCTGGCGGCCAGACCACCTTCGTGGGGGCCTTCGATGACCGCGTCGCCCCGGAGCGAGCCGCAGCGATGGGGCCGGGAAGCCTCGGGGGCCTCGAAGACCTGATTGCATTGGGTCGCGCTGGCGCCATCGATCAGGTGATCATTGCGCTGCCGCAATCGGCCGATCGCCGCACTGCGGAAGTTGCGCGAAGGCTCGAACAGCTGCCCGTCAGCCTGCACATCGTCACCCACCTGGCCGGCGATCTCGTGGACGCGGCCTCGGCCCATCGCGTTTCGGCGCTCGGCGACGTCGGTCTGCTCGATATCAAAACCAAGCCGCTCGCCGACTGGGGGCGCTACCTCAAAAGCGCTGAGGACTATGTCATTGCCAGCTTGGCTCTGGTGGTGGCGCTACCCGTCATGGCTGCCGTTGCAATCGCCATCAAGTGGGACAGCCCCGGTTCGGTGTTGTTCCGCCAGCGCCGGCATGGCCTCAACCGTCGCGTCATTGAAGTCTTGAAATTCCGCTCCATGACGGTGATGGAAAACGGCAACGGCGTCGCACAGGTCGATCGCGCCGGTGACGCCCGCATTACCCGCGTCGGTGCCTTCTTGCGCAAATCGAGCCTCGATGAGCTGCCGCAGCTCTTCAACGTGCTGCGCGGCGAGATGAGCCTGATCGGGCCGCGCCCGCATGCGCTCGTCCACGACGACCAGTACGGCGAGATGCTGGAGCGCTATGCCAACCGCCATCAGGTCAAGCCCGGCATGACCGGCTGGGCGCAGGTCAACGGCTTTCGCGGCCCCACCGAGACGCCCGACAAGATGCAGGCGCGCGTCGATTGCGATCTGGCCTATATCGACCGCTGGTCGCTGTGGCTCGATCTGCGCATCCTCGCCCTGACGGTGCTCGTCGGATTTCGCCACAAGAATGCAATTTAGCGGGCCGCGTGCGCGCCACCTATTCGGCCGCGTGGCGTGTGAGCATCACCGGCGGCTCGACCTCGGGTGCGACGGAGGTCGTTGGCTCGAACGGCATAACGGCCGCACGCCTGAACTGACGCGCCGCCTTCTTCAGGGCACGGGAATAATCAAAATAGTTGGCCTCGAGCTTGTGTCGGTCGGAGGCGACAAAGTGTTCGCCGCGGGGCGATCCTGTAGCCCGCGTCGCGGTCTCGTGGAAGGCGCGTGCTTCGTCGGGCGCTGAGCGTTCAGCGATGATCGCATTGGCGATGATTTTTCCCTGCAACGCCGCCAGTCGCCAGATTGAACCATTCGCCTGAATGAGGCCGGCGAAATACAGTCCCCGATGCGCCGGGTTCATCGTGTTGAGGTAGAGCGCCGGCTTGTCGTCGGCGCCGAGGTAGTACCAGCGATCGAGAAACGGGATCGACAACTCATAGCCCGTTGCCAGCACGATCATATCGACGGTGTCACGCCGGCCATCGGTGAAGATCACGTTGTGCCCCTCGAAGCGTTCGACGGCGGGCCGCACAGCCACGCGCCCATGGCTTACGAGACGCGGAATATCATCACTCATCGTGGGATGTGCGAGATCGATGCGGTGATCGGGGTCGGGCAACTTGTAGCGCGACGGCGGGCCTTGCAGCGCCCACAGTGTGGCTTGGAACATGCGCGCCTTCAGCCAGCGCGGCAACGGCGTCAGCAGTCCTTCGACGTTTGCCAGCACATCGCCTGTCGGAAACCCCATGAGAAACTTCGGCACGAACCAGGTGCCGCGCCGCATGCTGAGCAGCACCGGTGCGCCCGAGACGTGCGCTGCATCCTTGACGATGTCGCAGCCGGAATTGCCGGCACCGACGACAAGCACGCGCTTGTCGCGCACTTGTCGCTGCGATTTGTAGTCGCGGGAATGAATGATCTCGCCCGCGAATTTTCCGGGATAGTCGGGGCGGCGCGGCTTGTCGTGATGACCGTTGGCGACGACGACACCGGCGTACTGGCGCGGTCGCGCTTCGCCAGCGATTGTTACGCGCCAATGCCCTTGGGCTAAGGGCGTGACGCTCTCAACTGTCTTGCCATATTCGAGATGCGGGGCGATGCCGAACGCTGCGACGTAGCGCCGGAAATAGCCGAGCACCCAGGCGTGGCTCGGATAATCCGGCTCGGCGCTGGGTGCGTCGGTGGTGATGGGAAAATCTTCAAATGACGTGGTGGTGATCGCCGAGACCAGATGTGTCGATTCGTAGACGATGCCGCTTGGTGTCGCAATGTTCCAGAGGCCGCCGAGGTCGGCCTCGCGCTCGAGCAGATCGAAGGGGATACCGCGCTCGACGAAGATTTTGGCGACGGCGAGCCCGGAGGCGCCGGCGCCGATGATGCAAGTGCGGTCCGTCATGGTTACTCAGCTGCCAGAACCTGTCCCAATACAGCGCGTGCTAACAGAGTGGCTGAGGCTGCAGAAGTCGACGGCGTCAAAAGGGTAAATGGCGGAACGAAAGCGTGCAATTACGCCCGCGCACCGGTATAGCGCAGCTTACGTCTTTCGATGATGGAGCGGTCGGCATGTGCGTGAAATTTCTTTCTGTCTTGGCTATCGCAGCGGCCATGCTCGCGCCGCCATGCGTGCCAGCCCATGCCGAGAGCGTGTTGCGCGTCGTCATGCATTCCGATCTTAAAATCGTCGATCCCATCTGGTCGACGGCCTATATTACCCGCAACCACGGTTACATGGTCTACGACACGCTGTTTGCCATGGATGCGGCCGGTGAGATCAAACCGCAGATGGTGGATACGCACACGATTTCCGCCGATGGGCTCGTCTATCGATTCACGCTGCGCGAGGGGCTGTCGTGGCACGACGGCCAGCCGGTCACGGCCGAGGACTGTGTTGCGTCGTTGGCGCGATGGGCGGCGCGGGATGCGCTCGGGCAGGCGGTATGGAAATTGGTCGCTGCCGCCGAGGCGGTCGATCCCCGCACCTTCCAGATCACTTTGAAGGAACCGACCGCACTGCTGATTGGTGCGCTCGGCAAGCCGTCGTCGGCCGTACCGTTCATGATGCCGAAGCGGGTGGCGGCAACTGATCCGGCGACGCAGATCACCGAGTTCGTGGGGTCGGGGCCTTTTGTTTTCAAGAAGGAGGAGTGGAAGCCAGGCGACAAGGCGGTCTACGTCAAGAACATGGCGTATCGGCCACGTGCTGAGCCGGCGTCGGGGCTTGCGGGCGGCAAGGTGGTGAATTTCGATCGCGTGGAGTGGCGGGCAATCTCGGATCAGCAGCAGGCCGTTAACGCGCTGTTGGCGGGCGAAATCGACATCATCGAGAGTCCGTCGCACGACTTGTTGCCGTTGTTGAGGGCAGACACGAACGTCGCCCTCGTCTCCGCCACCACCTACGGCTTCCAATATGCCTTCCGGCCCAATCACAAACAGAAGCCGTTCAACGATGCGCGCATCCGCAAGGCGTTGTGGTTGGCGCTGGCACAGCAGCCGTTTCTCGAAGCGGTCATCGGCGATCCCGCCTACTTCACAGAATGCAAATCCGTATTCGTCTGTGGTTCTGCCCTGGAGACGAGCGTCGGTATGGAGGGGATGTTGGAGGCCAACGCATCCAAGGCGCAGGCGTTGCTCCAGGAGGCGGGCTACGACGGCACGCCCGTTGTCATTCTGCACCCGACCGATCTTGCGGTTCTGGCCAATCTGCCGCCGGTGGCGAAAGCGCAGTTGGAGAAGGCGGGCTTCAAGGTCGAGTTGCAGGCCTCGGACTGGCAGACGGTCATTTCCAAGGTCTCCAAGCCCGAGGGCTGGGGGGCGTTCATCACCGCCTGGAACGCGGCAGATCTGCTCAATCCGGTGATGAACGCGTTTCTCAATTCCTCGTGCGAGACGGCTCGTTCGGGCTGGCCGTGTGATCAGCAAATGGAATCGCTGCGCGCGGCCTTCGCCCATGCCACCACCGCCTCGCAGCAAAAAGCCATAGCGGAGGACGTCCAGCGCCGCTTGTTGGACCACACGCAATACGTGCCGCTCGGACAATGGCGCTTGCCCTTCGCGGCCCGCAAGACCCTGTCCGGGTTTGTCAGTTCGCCCGTCATCGTCTTCTGGAACGTGAAGGGCGGCTGACGGGCTGCTATTTCTTCATGCGGGCATCGAGACAGGCGCCGCCCTTGCGGTACATGTAGGGGCCGCACAGGCCAGAGCCTTTGCCGGTGGCTTGCGCCATCGCCATCTGCATCGGTTTGGCGCGGCCCGGTTTGGCAGCGTTCATGGCGTGATGCATGCCGCCGGCGCGGTGATGCATGGCGTGCATTTTCATCATGGCCGCGTGATCCATCTTGCCGTGATGCTTGGCGTGCATTTTCATCATGGCTGCGTGATCCAACTTGCCGTGATGGCGCCCGTGCATCTTCGCCCCGCGGGCATGGTGGCGGTGGCCATATTTCGACGACATGATCTCATGATAAACGCGGCCCGCATGGCGCTGGTCGAACCAAGTGCCGGCGTGGCCGTGATGGTGATGGCGCGCGCCGTGCTCATGGTGGGCGCGGTGGTGCTCCATATCGGTCGCCGACGCGGAACTGGTGCTGGCGAGCATCCCGAACAGGATGCCCAGCAGTGTGGCGCCGAAGCCGGCGCGGGATAATGGCATGGTTGTCTCCTTTGGTTGTTTCCATCGTCCGGGCGTCGCCCCGGTCAAGCCAACATAAGCCGATCCGAGAGGCAGGGCCATGCGTTGGCGCAATCGTGCCTACTCAGGCGTTTTACGGGGCAGACGGATCGGTCCCCTCGAAAGTCGGGCACTTGGGGGCTTTTCACCGCCTTGATGGCGCAGGGGTTTCCCGCTAGGACGGCGCGCGACGGCCGTGCGCCCCGGGACGGGACCAGACAGCCGCGACGCGAACCCGCAGATTTCTGCCACATCCGGGCACTTGGCCCACAAAGGAGCACACCCATGGCGCGCAGCAAAATCGCCCTCATCGGCGCAGGTCAGATCGGCGGCACCCTGGCGCTGCTCGCCAGCTTGAAAAATCTCGGCGATGTCGTGCTTTGCGACATGATGGAAGGCACCGCCAAGGGTAAGGCGCTCGATCTCGCCCAGACCGGCGCAGTGGAAGGCTACAATGCGCGTCTTACGGGTGCGGGCGTCGCGAGCTACGAAGGCATTGCAGGCGCCGACGTCTGCATTGTCACGGCCGGCGTTCCGCGCAAGCCAGGCATGAGCCGCGACGACCTGATCGGCATCAACCTGAAAGTCATGGAAAGCGTTGGCGCCGGCATCAAGCAGTATGCCCCAAATGCCTTCGTGATCTGCATCACCAACCCGCTCGACGCGATGGTGTGGGCGCTGCAGAAGTTCTCAGGCCTTCCCGCCAACAAGGTTGTCGGAATGGCCGGCGTGCTCGACAGCGCGCGCTTCGCCTGCTTTCTGGCCGAAAAGGCCGGCGTCGCGGTTGAAGACGTGCGCGCGATGACGCTCGGCGGCCATGGCGACGACATGGTTCCGATGACGCGCTACTCCACCATCGGCGGCGTGCCGCTGCCTGATTGCGTCAAGCTTGGCATGTTCACGCAAGCCGAACTCGACGCCATGATTAAGCGCACCCGTGGCGGCGGCGGCGAGATCGTAGCTTTGCTAGGCAACGGCTCGGCGTTCTATGCCCCGGCTGCCTCGGCCATCGCCATGGCTGAAAGCTATCTACGCGACGCCAAGCGCATGCTGCCGTGCGCGGCCTATCTCAAGGGCCAGTTCGGCGTGAAAGACATGTACGTGGGCGTGCCGGTGATCATCGGTGCCGGCGGCGTCGAACGGATCGTCGAGCTTGAGATGACGACGGATGAACGTACGATGTTCATGAAGTCGGTCGAAAGCGTGAAGGGCCTCTGCGACGCCTGCAAGACCATCGCGCCGGCACTGGCGTAGTTGACCGTGGGGCAGGCCCCGGAGGCCTGCCCTCGTGGCCCCTTATCGCGTGCCGGATGCAGCGCTGTGGCCAAACGCCATGCCTGAGACCGATTTCGACACTATCATCGTTGGCGCCGGCATCGCGGGCGCGTCGTTGGCGTGGGCGTTGCGGGAGGCGGGGCAGCGGGTGCTTGTGCTCGATGCTTGCGAACCCGTGACAGCGTCGCGGATCGCGGCTGGACTGGTAACGCCGATCACCGGGCTGCGTCTCACCCTGCAGCCCGATTTCGCGCGCTGTCTCGAAGCGGCGCGCGCCTTCTACGGTCGCATCGAGACCATCACGCATGCACGTTTTTTTTATGCGCGCACGGCCGTTCGTCTGTTCCAGTCTGATCGGGACCGGCGCTATTTTTCAGAGCGCAGCGCGCAGCCTGAGTTCCGCGCGCAACTGGTTGATCCGCAGCCTGATCCGCTGCTTGCCCCGACTATTGCAGACGCGGCCGATGGCGGCTTTGTAATGCAGGCAGCGCAGCTCGACGTAGCGGCGCTCCTCGCGGTCACGCGGAGACACGTGCCTCACGTGTCTATGAAGGTCGACTGGCGCCGCGATGTTGTCTTCGATCCCGGTGGTGTGCAGGTCGGTGGCTATCGGGCGCGCCATGTCGTTTCGTGTGAGGGTTTTGCTGCGTCGGCAAATCCCTATCTGGGCGCGCTCCAATTCAACGCGGCCAAGGGGGATATTCTGACCCTGCGCCTTGAGCGTGCCATCGCTCGCCAAGTCATCCATCGCGGCATCTGGATCGCGCCCACGGCTGCACCCGATGTCGTCAATGTGGGCGCCACCTATGACCTGGAAAACCTCGTTGCGGTGCCGTCGCCGACCGCTCGCGCCGAGATCGAGAGCAAGCTCGGTGCGTTCTTTCGCGTGCCCTACACGCTCATCGATCATCGAGCGGCGGTGCGGCCTATCATCCGCCAGAGCCACCCGAGCATCGGTTTGCACGCCGATTTCCCTCAACTCGGGTTTTTCAATGGGCTCGGGTCGAGGGGGGCGCTGCTGGCGCCGCGGTTCGGCGGTGATCTGGCCGCGCAAATCGTGGGCGCAGCGTCGCCGGATGGACAGCCAAGAGGCGGAGGCTGAAAAATGCTGCGGGCGACGGATCACGCGCGGCTGCTGTTGGCTCCGCGCATCAAGTCGGGCGATTGGGTGGTCGATGCGACCGTCGGCAACGGTCATGACACTCTGTGGCTGGCCGAACGGGTCGGCGCAGCCGGTCGGGTGTATGGGTTCGACGTGCAGGCCGCTGCTCTCGAAACCGCGACGGAGCGTTTGGCAGGCCAGCCGCACATCACGTTGGTTCTCGCCGGACACGAGCATATGGCGGCAGAGCTGCCGGCCGACGCGCGCGACCGGATTGTTGTGGTGATGTTCAATCTCGGTTACCTGCCTGGCGCCTCAAAGGCGGTCACCACGCGCGCCGCAACGACCATCGCAGCGTTGGAGCAGGCGCTGGGCTTGATTGGTGTCGGCGGCATGATCTCGTTGGTTCTCTATCCGGGACATGCGGGTGGCGCCCTTGAGGCCGCGGCCGTGCGCAGTTGGATGCAGACAGTACCGGTGCAGTTCGCAGCTAGCCATTGCGTGCGGATGAATGCTCTGGAGGCGGCTCCGGAATTGGTGGTTATCGAGCGGTTGAAATAGGGGGTGACCTCAGCGGATCATGCCGGCGCGTTGGATTTCCTTCGAGGGCTTGTATTCCAGCAGTTGGAAAGCGGTGCGGACGCCGGCGTTGGTGGCGCGTGCCTCGCGCGGCGCAATGAGCGGGATGGAAACCAGCGCGCACAGCAGGAACGCCAGCATATCGCGCTGGGCTGTCGAGCGAAGGGGAGCGAAGCGGGTCATGGCAGTTGCGTCCTGAAGCGATGGCCGTGTCTTGCAGTCACAGTGTCATCGCTTGGCGCCCTGTGCGGTTCCCGCGGTGACAGCTCACGTGCCTTTTTGCGCGTCCGGCGCCAGGCATGGTACGGTGTCGTCACTGACGCTCTGTGCGAGGCCTCCCATGATCGAAGGAGCGATGATCCGATGGCTCACGTGACGTTCATCACGCAGTTGCGGCAATTCACAGACGGTGTCGCTTGTCTGGACGTCGATGCGCGAAGCGTGCAGCAGGTCTTGCGCATCCTCGGCGATAAATTCCCCGCGCTGGCGCCGCATCTCGAAGCCGGCGTCGCCATCGCGATAGACGGGCAGATCTATCAGGATGCGCTGTTCCAGGAGATCGGTCCCGATAGCGACGTCCATATCCTGCCGATGATCGCGGGCGGATGACGGGCGTGGCCCCGCATCGTCCTGGATCGGCGCCATCGGTAACGTCGTATTCACCACTCTCTGGCAACGTGAGGAGACAAGGAGATGCAGCGGTTCAGTCGCTGAAAATGTGTTCCTTGCTGCGTGACTGTTTGCATTGTCAGTTCGTGCGACCCTGCTTCGCGTCTCGCACTGTGCCGATGCAAAAGCACAGATCGACGTTACTGGTCCTGGGTCACTGGTTTTGCGCCGGCCCGACGAACAGTATTTCCAGAGGATGGTCCCAAGGCGCGCGAGGCATGCCTCGACGCGGGTACTCATTTGCGCTTTCCTGCCAGCGCTTTGGGGCTGTCCCTTTTTTCTCTGACGCCGCGGTCAATAGCGGAACTGCTCCGACAGGATGCGCTCGTCCAGACTGTGGCCGGCATCGAACATCATGAACAGGTCGATGGCGCCCGCCTGCGCGATCTCGACCTGCTCGACAAAGCGTGTCTCGCTGTTGTCGGCCACCGCGGACACCGGACGCTTAGCCGGCTCGAGCACGTCGAACACGATGCGCGCCGCATTTGGCAATAAGGCTCCGCGCCAGCGCCGGGGGCGGAAGGGGCTTATCGCCGTCAGCGCCAGTAACGCTGCGTCGATCGGCAGGATCGGTCCATACGCGGACAGATTATAGGCGGTGGACCCGGCAGGCGTCGCCACCAGCGCGCCGTCGCAGATCAACTCCTCGAGCCGAACCTTGTTGTCGATGGAAATTCTAAGTTTTGCCGCCTGGTATGTTTGCCGAAACAGGGACACTTCGTTGATCGCCAGGCTTTCCGATCGTTCGCCCGACCGTGTGTGCGCCGTCATGCGCAGGGGATGGATGCGGCTGACGGCGGCGCGGTTGATCCGCTCGATAAGGTCGGATTCGTTGTATTCGTTCATCATGAAACCCACTGATCCGCGGTTCATGCCGTAGATCGGAACGCGGTCGTGCATGTGTCGGTGCAGCGTCTCCAGCATGAATCCGTCACCGCCGAGCGCAACGATGGCATCCGCTGTCTCGGGTGGTGCGTTGCCGTATTTTTGCGCCAGATGCACCAGCGCTGTCTGCGCCTCCGGGCTTTCGCTGGCGACCATCGCGATTTTTGAGTAGACTTTATGATCTGGCATGAGGCGTCCGAGCGGCAGGGAAGTGATGGCAACAGACAAGCCCGATCAGGCGGCGGCCGACAAGCCAATTCTGATTTCCGCAAACTTTCCGAGCCTCGCGGACGTCTGGATCGCTGTCGCGCAGGCCGACGACGCAGTCCATGAAACAGGCTCATGAAGAGCTCCGGATCAAGCGTATTGAGCACGTCCGCCAGCGTGCCGTGGCTTGGAATGTCATCGCGGAAGGGCAGGCAGGAGCGAAGAAAATCGAGATGCCCCGAGCCCCAATCGTGCGCCTCGATCTGATCGTCGGCACCTGCGATGCTGGGCGCCAGCACACGCAGCATGGTCTCGGGCAACGGAACGACGACCTTGCCGCCCTGGCGCGGGTCTTCGAGCTTCGAAAAATGGCCGAGCAGCGGGATCCGGGCAGACTTCTCCGGACGAACGAGCATTGCGGACCTGGGGGGCTCCACCGACCAGGACGCTTTCCATCAATCTCATCGACTGAACCTCCTGAGAAATCCTGTCTCAATTCCGCAACCTGCTTTCCCAAGCAATCGCCCTGCTTGGACCGGCAGGCATCGCTTGCCTTCGCGGCCGTCGCCATGCACATCCCCACGCATGAGCACTGACGCGCCCCTTCCGATCGATGCAGTACTGCCGGACGTGGCGGCGGCGCTGGCGGCCGGCACCAGGGCCGTTGTCGTCGCCCCGCCCGGCGCCGGCAAGACGACGCGGCTGCATTTGACCTTGCGTGACGCGCCGTGGCGGCGGGGGCGGAAAATCCTCGTCCTGGAGCCCCGGCGGATTGCGGCCCGCGGCGCCGCCGAGCGTATGGCGCAGACCCTCGGCGAGCGGCTCGGCGAAACGATCGGCCTGCGCGCCCGCCTCGGCACCAAGGTCGGCCCGCGGACTGAGATCGAAGTCGTCACCGAAGGCGTCTTCACTCGCATGATCCTCGATGACCCCGCGCTCGAACACGTCGCAGCGGTTCTGTTCGACGAGTTCCACGAGCGCTCACTCGACGCCGACCTCGGCCTGGCTCTCGCGCGCGATTGCCAGCAAGGCCTGCGGGAGGACTTACGCATCCTGGTGATGTCGGCGACCTTGGATGGCGGCCGCGTCGCCCGTCTGCTCGACGATTGTCCCGTCATCACCAGCGAGGGTCGCGCCTTCCCCGTCACCACGCATTACCTCGGGCGCGGCGCGGGGGCCCGCATCGAAGATCAAATGACGGACGCCGTGTTGCGCGCGCTTCGCACCGAGACGGGGTCGGTGCTGGCGTTCCTCCCCGGCCAGGGCGAGATCCGCCGCACCGAGCAGCGTCTTGCCGACAAGCTCTCCCTCGGTGGTCTGTCCGCCACCGTCGAGGTTGCCGCGCTGCACGGTGGGCTCGACCCGCGCCTGCAGGACGCCGCGATCAGGCCAGCGCTGGTCGGCAAACGCAAAGTCGTGCTCGCCACGTCAGTCGCGGAAACGTCGCTGACCATCGAGGGCGT
>JANYHP010000571.1 GCA_025359005.1 Hyphomicrobiaceae bacterium
GAACGAGAAGCGGCGCGCGCGACCATCACTCATCAGGCTCGTATACTTCGACGTTTCTTCGTGAGTGTGCCAGGGCTGATCGCCGATCTCGATGCGACGGAGCCATTTGACCCACATATTGCCCTCCCAACCCGGCACCACGAGGCGCACCGGATAGCCCTGCTCGGTGCGCAGGGCCTCGCCGTTCATCTTGAAAGCGACGAGGCAATCCTTCATGGCTTTTTCGAGCGGGATCGACCGCGTCATGCCGGCTGCGTCGGCGCCTTCGACGAGCAGCCACTTGGCGCTTGGTTTTAAACCGGCTTCTTCGAGGAAAGCCTTCAGCGGCACGCCGGTGTACATGACGTTGTGGACCATGCCGTGGGTAAACTGGCAGCTGTTGAGCTGCGCGCCGCGCCATTCCATGCCGGAGTTGGCTGCGCATTCGAGAAAGTGGACGTGATTGGCGCGCGGCATGCGCAGGATATCGCCCATTGTGAACATCAGCGGTTTGTCGACCATGCCGTGGATCATCAGGCGATGATCGACCGGATTGATCTCGGCAGCGCCACCGTGATGGCGCTCGAAGCACAAACCGTTCGGCGTGATGATGCCGTCAAGCGCGTGCAGCGGTGTGAAATTGACGGAGCTTTCGCGCGATGCCGTCAGCCATTCGACGTCGCGCCTGACGACGGCCTTCTCGTACTTTGACGGCTTGCCATAGGGGTGGGCGGCGACGCCATCGCCGAGAACTTTCGACCAGTCCGGCACGTTGGGGGGGAGATTTTTCGGATTGCCTGTGGCGACGGTCGGCTTCTGCTGCGCAACGGCAACGCCACCGGTTGCCGCCACCAACCCACCCGCCAAGGTATTTTTGAGAAAGCCACGGCGGCTTGCCGCAGGCGCCTCGCCTTCACGGTTCTCTGGCGATTTCGCCATGACGACCTCTCCCGATTGCAGATTTTGATGCGGACCTACTGGCCGCTGATTTTCACAGTGTCGCTGGGCACAACCGCGATGTTCTTTTTGCCTTCGATATGCTTCGCGACGACGTCCCAGATGGGCGGGCCCTCGGTGCCTTGATTGATGCTGGCCCAACCGGCGACCGTGTACTCTTTCGAGGCCTCCAGCACTTGGCCGGACTTCAACAGCGTCATGTTCGAAATGCGCTGACCTGCGGGCTTCGACACATCGATGGCGTAAGCGAGCCCACCCGTGCGCACCATGTCGCCACCCTGCTGGTAATAGGGGTCGGGGTTGAAGATATTGTCGGCGACATCCTCCAAAATTTCATGGAGGCGTTGGCCGGTCATGCTCATCCGGTAGCAGGCAGGATAGCTCATCGCGGTGGCGTTGGTGATATCTTCGAATGTGATGTCCTGGCCCGGAAGCAGGCTCGTGCCCCAACGGATACCAGGTGAGAGCGCGATTTCAGCATCCCGCTCGGAGCGGATCGCGTCGCAGATGACATCGTCGAGCGTGCCGCCGAAATTGCCGCGACGATAGAGCAAACCTTCGCTCTTGCCGAGCACGCGGCCGAGGTCGGCGGCATAGGGCGCGCGATGCTTGGTGATGGCAGCAGCGACCTCGGCGTCGGGCGCGATGGCATCGGAGAAGATCGGAATGAGGCGATAGTTGAAACCCTTGATTTCCTTGCCCTGCACATCGAGGTCGAGCCGCGAGACGAACTTTCCGTGACAGCCCGACGCCACCAGCAGCGTCTTGCCGACCTTGATCACTTCGGGAACGGCGTCGTGGGTGTGGCCGGTCAGAATGACATCGATGCCACGCACGCGTTGCACCATCTTGCGATCGACGTCGAAGCCGTTATGGGAGAGGACGACCACGAGATCAGCACCGCCGGCTTTGGCGGCGTCGACTTCCTTTTGCATCTCGATTTCGCGAATGCCGAAGGTCCACTTCGGGATCATCCAGCGTGGGTTGGCGATCGGCGTGAACGGGAATGCCTGACCGATCACAGCGATCTTGGCGCCGCCGCGCTCGAACATTTTCTGCGCGGGGAAGACGCGGTCTTCGAATTCGCTTTCGAGCACGTTTTGCGCCAGGAAGGGGAACGGCAGCGCGTCCACGATCGCCTTGACTCGCGCCTCGCCGAGCGTGAATTCCCAATGCCCGGTGATCGCATCCGGCTTGAGCAGGTTCATCACCTCGACCATGTCCTGGCCTTCGGTCTTCAAGGACGTCCAACTGTTGGTCCAGGTATCGCCGCCGTCGAGCAGCAGCACTTTATTGCCGCGTTCGGCTCGAATGGACTTGATCACGGTCGCTATTCGATCGACGCCCCCCATGCGGCCGTAGACTTTGGCGAGTTCGGCGAAATCCTCATAGGACAGCGCATACGACTCTGCCGACTTGGGCGGTAGTTTGAAAGCGTTGCGAACGTCTGCGCCAGTGAGATGGGGGACCTTGCCTTTGGCTTCGCCCACGCCGATGTTGATCGACGGCTCGCGGAAATAGAGCGGCATCAACTGGCCGTGCAAGTCAGTCAGATGCACAAGCGTGACGTTGCCGAGCGGTTCGAAGCGCAGCAAATCTTGCTGAGTGAGGCGCCCCTGGGCAGCCAGCCGACCGAGCCCACCTGCCCCCGTACCGGTCAAGGCAGCGGCTGCTGCAGCCGCCGTCAGAAACTCGCGTCGCGTCACCATGTGGCAGCAAGCTCCAAATACGCCCGGACAGTTAGGTCCGATGTGGCCGGCGCGGCTTTCCCATCACTGACCGGACCCGGCCAGCGCTCAAAGCCACCTGCATCTACGAAACGGTGACGATCAATTGACCGTAATTTTTTGCTCGGCCTTGTAGACGGAGCCGTCGTCATCGAGCCAGGTGAAAGCGAAGGTTCCGCTCTCGGGCACGCGAACGAAGAAGGATTGATAGGGGTTGGCGGATACTGCCGATCCCCAATCAGCCGTCATGATTTCCTGGCCGTTAAATGAGACGCTGAACTGCTTGATGATCTTGCGCGCGATGAGCTGGCCGGCCGCATCCTTGCGCTGACCACTTTCCATCTCGTGGGAAATCAGCGTTTTGACTTCGATGACTTCGCCAGCCTTGGCGGTCGCCGGCATGCGCACGCGGGGCGTCGGTTTCGGTGTGTCGGCCATAAACTTGATCCCTGGGAAGAATGACGGATTGCGAAATTTTGCCGCGCGCATCAGCCGCCGCAGCCGCCGATCGTCACTTTGACTTCCTTCTTCGCGGTATAGATATCGCCGTTGGACATCTCGGCGACGGCGACGACGTTTTGCGTCTGTGCAAGCCGTATCCGGATGGCCGCGGCTGCTTTCGGGCTCATGGGCGTGAACCGGAACGAGGCGATTTGCGGATTGGGATTACCTTCGGCGAAGAAGTGCACCGCCTTGACATAGTCGGTCGCCGTCATCGGGCTCTCAACTTCGAAGCCCATGGGCACGACCAAGCCGTTCTCGGCAATGGTTGGCAAATCAAGCTTGATCTTGCCTTCGACGATCTTTTTGTCGCCGTACAGTTTCTTGATTTCAGTGGCGATGCTTTCCGGCGTCGCGTTGGCCGCCGGCAAACCCACGAGCACGGCGGTGGCGCCAACGCTCAAGGTGGCCAGAAACTCACGGCGGGTCGAGTGCCCCAGGCGGGATTTCATGTCGCTAGCCTCCCTGCGGACGTCGTTCAATCGCGCCGCTTATTTGATCGTTCCGCTCCACATACATAGACAAAATGCAATATGTCAATGCCATCTTGCCATTCAGCCGACGCGCAAGCTATGAGTACACAGTTGGTGCAAATAACAACGCTCACGCACGACAAATGATGCTGCGGCGCAATAAAATCAGGGAGTTTCTCGTGCGACTTGTAAAAACGCTCGGCTGTTTCAGTATAGCGATGCTTGCGGCGATTTCCAGCGCGCTGGCGCAGCAGCCGGCGGATGCGACTGAGCAGGAAATCGAACGCTATCGCGCCATGATCAGCGACCCGATGGCCAACCCGGCATTCCTCAATGTCGATCGAGGCGAAGCGCTGTGGGGGCAGGCGCGTGGCAGCAAGGCCGTCTCATTGCAGGGTTGCGATCTCGGCGAGGGCCCGGGGACGCTGGAAGGCGCTTATGCCAAGCTGCCGCGCTATTTCAAGGACGCCGATCGCGTGCAGGATCTGGAGCAACGACTGCTCTGGTGCATGGAAACGGTACAGGGGCTCGATACGAAAGACGTTGTCAAGCGCCGCTTCAGCGGCCCGGGCGTGGTCTCCGACATGGAAGATCTGGTGGCCTTCATTGCCAACAAATCAACCGGCATGAAATTCGCTGTTTCGATTGCGCATCCGAAAGAGCAGGAGATGTTTTCGGTGGGCGAGGCGATGTTCTATCGCCGCTCCGCCATCATGGATTTTTCCTGCGCGACCTGCCACGGCGAGGATGGCAAGCGCATTCGGCTGCAGGGCCTGCCCAATCTGTCCAAGGCCGGCAAACCGGCGCAGGAAACGATGGGGTCGTGGCCGACCTATCGCGTCTCGCAAAGTCAGATGCGGACGATGCAGCACCGTCTGTGGGATTGCTATCGCCAGATGCGGATGCCGATCCCGGATTATGCGTCGGATGGTATCACTGCACTCACGCTTTATCTGACGAAGCAGGCCGAAGGCGGCGCGCTTCTCGTACCGTCGATCAAGCGTTGAGCGGGGCAGCAACCATGATGAAATTTTCCTACACTGGCGTCATCGCGCTGATCGCCGCGAGCGTGTTTGTTTCGGGCGCGGTCGCGCAGCAGCCGGCAAAGGTCTCGCCACAGATCGTCGACGCATACGTGAAGAACACCTGGAAGTCGCCGG
>JANYHP010000591.1 GCA_025359005.1 Hyphomicrobiaceae bacterium
CGAGCTGGTAGAGCAGCGTCTTCTCCGCCGGCGCCGTCCTGAGGCGTGAGCCCCGCACCACCACCGTCGTCATGCCCCAGAACACACCGCCGGCTAGACACAGCAGGTCTCCCGTCACGGTCGCATTTGTGGCCCCTGTGGCGCCGAAGCCGAGAGCCAGCGCGAGGCCGGCGAAGGCGGCCAGCAGGCCCGCACCTTTCATCCGCGTCAGCCGGTGGCCGGGCAGGAAGAAATGCTCGCCCGCTGCGGCGACGAACGGCGCGCAATGGAGGAAAATGGTCGCGCGCGAGACTTGCGTCATCGCGATGCCGGCATAGAGCACCAGGAATTCGAGTGCGAAAAAGATGCCGCACACCAGCCCTGCGATCAGCGTGCGGTCGCGCTCAAAAAGAGCAATGCCGCGGGCTTGCGACCAGGCAAACAGCAGCACGCCCGCGAAAACCGAGCGCAATGCGCTGTTGGTGACCGGCGAGATGCCGGCATTGGCGAGTTTCACCATCACCAGGCCGAGCCCCCAGATGGCGCAGCAGCCGACGAGAATGGTGGCGGCCCGTCCATCGAGGCCGGCGGGGATGCGTGTGGGGCTTTGAGCCGTCATATGGTCTCCACGGCCGTTCGCGCAGGCAAGCGCACCAGTAGACGCTCTAGTGTCGCCAGCGTGGCGAGGTCGATGCGGCCGTCGACACGGGCGGGACGAAAGTGCCGCTGGAAGGCAGTCACGACGGCGATGGTCCGGGCATCCAGGACTCCGGTCACGCTCACGGCGTAGCCGTAGCGCGCGAAGAGGTGTTGTGCGGCCCGGATCGAGGCAGCCGGCGAACCGGCATCGAGCCCGGCGTCGTCGTCGCGCGCGGCTGAGGGTGGCACCCAGTGGCCGACGCCTTGCGCCGCCAACCATCCCCAGTCGAATTTTTCGCCCGGATCGATCTTGCGCTGGGGCGCCACATCCGAATGCGCCAGCACGCGTTCGGACGCGATCGTATGGCGCCGGCAGATGTCGCGGCCGAGGCGGGCCACCGCACCCATCTGGGCGGCGGGGAAGTCATGGTAGCCCAGTTCATGCCCGGGGTTCTGGATCTCAATGCCGATGGAGCATGAATTGATGTCGGTTTCGCCGGCCCAGCACGAAAGTCCGGCGTGCCAGGCGCGCAGCGCTTCGGGAACCTGCTGGGTAATCGTTCCGTCGACGTCGATCACGTAGTGGCAGGAAACTTTGCTGTCGGCGCGGGCGAGATAGGCGATGGCAGCAGCGGCCGAGCGCATGCCGGTGTAGTGCAGCAGCAGCAGGTTCGGCTTGGTAAAACCACGCCGCGGCTCGCTGTTGGCGGCGGCATGAACGCCCCCCACCAACGCGCTGTCGGCTGAGAACGTCGCAGAAGCTCGGTTCACAAGCTCCGCTCCCGGGCGATGATTTCGTAAGCGGCGTTGATGGAGGCGAGCTTGCGATTGGCCATGTCCAGCACTTCGACAGGCACGCCGCGGCCTTGCAGCAGGTCGGGATGATTTTCGCGTACCAGCTTGCGGTGGCGAACTTTCACGGCATCGTCGGGGACGGAAGGGTCGAGCCCCAGCACGTCATAGGGAGCATCGGGGTCTTCGACGAATTGCGCGCGGATGTGCCGGTACGTGCTGTCAGAGAAGCCGAAGCACGTGGCGACCGTCTTAAGAAACTCGTCCTCGCCTGGATGCAGCGCCCGGTCGGCGGAGGCGATGTGGAACAGGCATTCCAGCACATCACGCAGCCGCAGCGGATCGCCATCTAACAGGTCGCTGACTTGTCGGGCATAGATGTCGTAGCCCGCGATATCGCGCTGGGCGAGTTCAAAGACCTGCGCCACGTTGGCGGCTTCTTCCGGGGGCGTCTTGAAGACCTGATGGAAGGCTTCGACTTCGACCGGCGAGACGACGCCATCGGCCTTGGCCATCTTGGCGCTCAGCGCGATAACGGCGGTCGTGAAGGCGACCGAGTCGGTCGCATCCACCGCCGCCCGCGTCTGGACCGCGGTCGATGCTGAGGGGAGCGCGTCACGCGGTCCGCAGGTGGTATCGCCAAACGTGCTGGCGAGGCCCGTGATGCGCTGCCAAAGGGTCATGGGGGCGGTTCATACTTGGTTTCCGCCGCCCGTTGAAGAGGCGGACGGCAGAAATCAGCATTGCGCCGGGGCGGGCTGATCAGTGCCCGTGCTTGCTGCGCAACGCGTCGATCTCGGTTTGGCTCAGGCCGATATCTTCCAGCATGCGGCTCGGCTGGCGAGCGAGATACATCTCGACTTCCCGGTCGGCCTGACGCTGACGGGCCTCACCCATGGCGCGGATCAGGCGCCCGAAGAAGCCGGACTTGGCTTCAGATTTGGTGGTGGCCTGGCCGGCTTCCACTGCGCGTGCCGCGGTGATGATGGTGCTCATGGTTCTCTCTCCACTCTGGTTTGATCCAGCCTTGCGGCTGGCATGGCCCTTGGCGGACCGGTGGGTGCCGGATGCCGAACGCAGCATCGACCCCGAGTGACAACACCAAATTTAGGGACGAACAAAGTGCGCCGCAATATGATATGCTGCGTCGCAGCAATGCTCTCAGCGCATGGCGTAGTCACATTTTTTTCAAAGTGTTACTTGAAAATTAACGATAATCAGGCGGCGCTCGAGGACTGGTTCAGCGCGCCACGCTCAGCCCGACGACCTGATGCTTGGCAATGAGCCGCGCGACCAGCCCAGAGGCCTTGGCCTCATCCGCAAACGACTTGAGAAACGCCGCCCCGGCGACATTGTCCTTGGCCGTGCCGATGGCCTGCTGCACGGTCATGAAATGGCCGTCCAGAATGCGGCCACCGGGTACACGCGCGATGTCGGACAGGAGTTTCGGCTTGAGGCCCGCCAGCGCGTCCAGCTTTTCGGCCAGGAACGTATCCAGCGCGTTGTCCAGGCTCGTCGTTTCGATGCGGGCGGCGTGGCTGATGTTCCGCTCCAGCCACAAGCCGTAGGCCGTACGCGCGGTCACCGCCATCCGCACGCCCGGCTGATCGACGTCGGCGATCGTTTGCAGCGGCGAGCCGGCCGGTACGAGATAGGTGGCCTCGATTTCGCAATAGGCGGGCGAGAACGCGATTTTGGCCGCGCGCTGGGGCTCGGCCCCGATCAGCCCGATATCCCACGCGCCGGTTGCCGCCATATCTGCCAGTTCTCCCGGCGTCTTGTAGGGCACGTAGGCGACCTCCACGCCGAGGCGCTGGGCGATCTCCGCGCCCATGTCGGGCGCGACGCCCACCGGGTCGCCAGCGTCGGTCTTGCCCGTCACAAGCAGGAAATTCGACAAGTTGATGCCGACCTTGAGCGTGCCGGAGGGGGCCAGTTCACGGGCGATGGCGGAAAGTGCGGGCGTAGTCATCGGTGATGTCCCGGAGGTGAGCAAAAGCCAATTTCACCGCAATGCTAGGCGGGGTGATCGCCTCGTGCAACCGCGTCCCCAGGCGATTTCGCTCGCCAAGGTTGCGCAGCGCGCGGTAGCATAGCTGCGTGTGCAGGCAGGGTGTG
>JANYHP010000601.1 GCA_025359005.1 Hyphomicrobiaceae bacterium
AGTGCCAACCGGAACGCTGATCCGTATCCAGATTTAGGCTTCCCGAAAAAGACTGACTTCGAAATCGCCACGGATCCGGCGACGCGCTTTGGCGGTGTGCCGATGGCGTTCTCCGGCGCAGGGCAGTTGAGTGCGTCATTCTTGAACGGCAGCAGTCTTCAGTTCTCAACCTCGTTGAGTGACGTGAGCCGCTTTGTTGAAGCGCAACGCGCCAAGGCTGACCAAGGTCTTGCGCTGCAAAACGGTGTGTCAGCCTCGGGTAAAGCACGCGCCAACCCATGGGATGTGTGGGTTGACGGCAAGTTCACCGGTTTTCGCGATACGACGGGCGCAGGTGTTGAAGGCAAGTTTGGCGTCATAACGGTTGGCACGGACTATGTGTTCAGTCCGAAGTTGCTGGCAGGTGTGATGGTACAGTTCGATCAGACCAAGCAGGTGTCAAACACACAGCAAAGTTCGATCGAAGGTACGGGCTGGATGGCGGGTCCGTATGGCACCGTGCGTCTCAGTGAGAACGTGTTCTGGCAGGCGCGTGCGGCATGGGGCACATCGTCGAACGACGTGAGCCCATTCCTGACCTATGTCGACAGGTTCACATCGACGCGCTGGCTTGGCGGCTCGACGTTGGCTGGTCGCTGGGATGCAGGTGCGTGGTCGTTCCGGCCTGCGGCCTCGATCAGCTACATCCAAGACACCTCGCATAGTTACGTGGACACCTTCGGCGTCACGATGCCGTCGGTTAAGAACGCGCTCGGTCAAGCCAAGATCGGACCCGAGATCGCCTACAAGTGGCACGCGTCGCCAGATCTGGTCGTCCAGCCTAAGGCCGGCGTGCAGTTGATCTGGAACTTCGCAGGGTCGTCGACTGCAAATGGCGTTAGCATCGAGGGCAATGCCGCTGGCCCAACTGGCGCCCGTGGCCGCGCAGAGCTCGGCGTGGGCCTAACACACAAGAGCGGTGTCTCGCTCGATGTGTCAGGCGGTTATGATGGCATTGGTGCAGCCGGCTACCACGCCACCACTGGCAAGGCGATCGTACGCATGCCACTGAACTAGGGCCCGCACGACCGCACAGGCACAGTGCAACAGGCCCGTTCATCGCAAGATGACCGGGCCTGTTTTTTATTCCGTGCCGTCGAACACAGGCACAGCAAGATTTCATGGGGGCTGGATCAGTTACTCTTCCTGCATGATTTCCTCGATGAACGTGAGGCGCATGCCGTGCACGGTCGAACCGGTCGGCAACGTTGACGACTGACAGAGGTGGATCTGATCGCCGCCTTCAAGGCGCATCACAGTCCATGTCGCGCGGCCCTGGAGCCCTTGGACATTACCGCGCTCGCCGACCTCCATTTGAAAATCTCCTGTGAGCGAGGAAAGGCCGCTTGCGACTGCTTTGCGCCAACCGCCTGCGCTCTCAAGCAGTGTTCTCGGCGTCTGTTGTATAAAGGGCTCAAAGCTAGACCCTGTAGGGTCGCGGCAGTAGTGCCGCTGATGCCACGCGATGTCGCGTGCCGATGCCGCGAGCACCACCAGTTGGCTGTCGAGTAACATAATGCCAAGCGAGCTTTGACGCACCAACGTCGCGATCGACTGAATATCCGGCCGAAGGATACGTGGTACAGGTGTCCGACCCAACTGTTCCCGCACACTGCGCGGCGGGCGGCTGACGCCCGCCTCCCAGCGACGAACGGTGCGATCGTCCACGCCGAACAGGTCCGCCAATTGAACTTGCGTCAAGCCAGCCCGCTCCCGGTAGCTCCGGATGCGGAGCCCCCAATCAGTGTGTGGCATTCGAAAAGTCCTTCCAGAGCCGTCTTCGTTTTCACGATACCAATCGATCAAATAGATTGTAAATTCGTGGTCGCGATCTTCGTTGCGCAGTGCGAACTTTACGCATGTTTTTTTACTGGAGTATCCACACGGCTGCGGCGCCGGCTGATCGCTCCATCATGGCGTGGCGGTGTCTTGATTGTCGATCCCCACGGGTGTGGGGGAGCCATGGCGCTGGATTGGCGAACGATCTTGGCGAGGGGTCGATCCCCACGGGTGTG
>JANYHP010000606.1 GCA_025359005.1 Hyphomicrobiaceae bacterium
GTTTCTAGTGCAGCTTTTGCATCTGACGTTTGGTCACCAGTCTTGCCGCAAACGGGTACCAAACGTCAGATGCGCTGCACTAGAGCGCTTTCTTCGTCTCACACCAAGTGGAAAGCGTTCTAGGACGAACGACGATCGCGAGAACGTTGGGTTGCGGCGCTGAAACGCGCCTGATCCAACCGACGTGAGCCGGCCGTAGAGTGCCGCGAGCTACCCCAAAAAGTCCCACAATCAAGCCGCGCTGCTGGCGATGGGCTGGCTGAGAATGGCATAGAGCGACATCTGATCCTTGGCCGCCCGTAACCGCATCATCGTCTTGCTGTCGCGCATCAGCCGCGCCAGCCGCGCCAGTGCCTTCAAATGATCGGCCCCGGCGTCTTCCGGCGCCAGCAACAGAAACACCAGATCCACCGGCTCTCCGTCGGTCGCATCGAACGGCACGGGGCTGTCCAGCCGCGCAAACACGCACAGCATTTTCTTCACGCCGGCCAACCGACAATGGGGAATGGCGATACCGCGGCCGACGCCTGTGGAACCGAGTCGTTCCCGTTGCAGCAGGGCGTCGAACAGATCGCGCGCGCTCAGTCCTTCGAGTTTGGCAGCCCGTGCCGCCAGATCTTCGATGACCTGCTTCTTGGTTTTCGCCTTGAGCGAGGAAATAACGGCTTCGGGCGTTATGAGGTCTGTCAAAGTCATCGGCCCAGTGCTGTCCTTGCCAACCTGAGGGTCGTTCATCAGGTGCCTCATGAGCGGTAGTCAGTAGTCATCAAACGAAATCGACGCCGCGACCCGGCGTTGCAACAGCATGATGTCAAGGGTGCGAAAGCGGCACAACTCTTCTGGAAACGGTATAATCCAGCGCGGCGCACTCAGCCGGTCGGGGGATAGGCGAGCCGGCAGCCCAAGTCAAATCAATATCCCGGCACCGCGGCCTTGCGGCGCTTGCACGGCCTCATGCGGAAATCTTCTGCCGCTCCCCGGCGGCAATCATGCTTTTTTCCCGCCGGCGCTGCACCGACGACGAAATTCGCATGCCTTCCCGATACTTGGCCACTGTCCGGCGGGCAATGTCGATGCCCTGCGCCTTCAACAGGTCGACGATCTTGTCGTCCGACAGGATGGCGGCCGCCTTTTCTGCATCGATCAGCTGCTTGATGCGGTGGCGCACCGCTTCCGATGAATGCGCTTCCGCGTCCCCGTCGGCTGCTTGTATCGCGGATGTGAAGAAGTATTTCAGCTCAAAAATGCCGCGCGGCGTTGCGACGTACTTGTTCGACGTCACCCGGCTGACCGTGCTCTCATGCATTTTGATCTTGTCGGCGACAGTCTTCAGGTTGATTGGCCGCAAGTGCTGGACGCCGTAGGTGAGGAACGCATCCTGCTGTCGCACGATTTCCTCGGCGACCTTCAGGATCGTGCGGGCGCGCTGGTCGAGGCTCTTGACCAGCCAGTTGGCGCTCTGCAGGCAATCCAGCAGGTAGCCTTTGTCCTTGTCGTTGCGTGCCGTCTTGCTGACCAGGGCGTAATAACTGCGGTTGACGAGCACGCGCGGCAACGTCTCGGTATTCAGTTCCACGTGCCAGCCGCCGTCGCGTGCCGGGCGCACGTAGACATCGGGCACCACCGGCTGCACCTGCACGCGGCCAAAGCGCAGGCCGGGCTTGGGCTCTAGCGCCCGCAATTCACCGATCATCTCGGCCAGTTCGTCGGCGTCGACTGCCACAGCCCGGCGCAATGCCGCCATGTTGTGCTGGCCGAGCAATCCGAGATTGTCGACGAGGCGGGCCATGATCGGGTCATAGCGGTCGCGATCGATCAGCTGCAATTTTAGGCACTCGGCAAGCGAGCGCGCACAGACCCCAGTCGGATCGAACGTCTGCAGCACGCCCAGCACGCGCTCCACTTGGGCGATGCTGGCGCCCAGCCGGTCGGCCAGCACAGCGAGGTCGCCGTCCACGTAGCCGGCCTCATCGACCATATCGATGATGTGGGTGGCGATCAGCCGGTCGGCCGGGTTGGCAAGCGCCAGGCCGGCCTGCACTTCCAGATGATCCCTGAGCGAAGCGCTCTCGGTCATCTGGTCTTCGAGCGAATCACCCTCGCCGTCGCGGGCGCCATTGCGCGAAATCAAGTTTTCCCAGCCCGACGATTGCGGGCCGGGCGCGGTTGGCCCGCCCATGTCGCCATTGGCAAGTTCGGTCGGCGTGGCGTCGGGAAACAGGGCGCCGGCATCGCTGTCGATAGCATCCACCGCCGCGGTCGACGTGGCGCTGAAATCCATCGCTTCGAGCGCGGGCGGCTCAAAATCGTCGCGCGCCGCATCCGCGCCGGTCTCTGCGGGCTGGTCGCGGCGGTCCTCGGCCTGATCATGCTCAAGCAGGGGGTTGCGCTCAAGCTCCGTCTCGACGAAGGCGGCCAGCTCGATGTTGGAATACTGCAGAAGACGGATCGCCTGCTGCAGCTGAGGTGTCATCACCAGCTGCTGGCCTGCACGCATCTCCAGTTTTGGCGAAAGTCCCATCGACGCCCACTCGACCCCTATCGGGCCGCTACAAAGTTCATACCCAGGGGCAGCTATACTTGACGCCTCTTAACCGAACATATCACCCAGATAGACGCGGCGGACCTCTTCATTGTTTATGATTGCCTCGGGGTTACCGTGTGTCAGAACTTGACCATCGGCAATGACATAGGCGCGGTCGACGAGGCTTAATGTCTCGCGCACGTTGTGGTCGGTTATCAACACACCAATACCGCGCCGTGTCAGGTGCCGCACCAGATCATGGATATCCCCCACCGCCAGCGGGTCGATCCCCGCGAACGGCTCGTCCAGCAGCATGAAATCGGGGTCCGACGCCAGCGCCCGGGCAATCTCGCAGCGCCGCCGCTCGCCGCCCGAGAGCGCCATCGACGGGCTTTTGCGCAGGCGCGTGATCTTGAATTCCTCGAGCAGTTCGTCGAGCTTCTCTTTGCGTTTTTTCTTCTTCGGTTCAACGAGTTCCAGCACCGCCATGATGTTCTGCTCGACCGACAGGCCACGGAAAATCGAGGCCTCCTGGGGCAGGTAACCGATACCGAGCCGGGCGCGGCGATACATGGGCAGACGGGTCACGTCGCGGCCATTGATCGTGATGCGGCCATCGTCGGCAGGCACGAGGCCGGTGATCATGTAGAAGGTGGTGGTCTTGCCGGCGCCGTTAGGGCCCAGAAGGC
>JANYHP010000662.1 GCA_025359005.1 Hyphomicrobiaceae bacterium
CCAAGAAGGCAGCGACCAAGGCCAACGTCTCCACCGTGCCTGGCCATCTCGGCGTCATCGAGGACGACAAGCAGGCCGTCAAGATCGCCGACGAGATCGGTTATCCGGTGATGATCAAGGCTTCGGCCGGCGGCGGCGGCAAGGGCATGCGTATCGCGCATTCCGCCAGCGAGGTCGCCGAAGGCTTCGCGCGCTCGAAGTCCGAAGCGAAATCCTCGTTCGGCGACGACCGGATGTTCATCGAGAAATTCATCGTCAACCCGCGCCACATCGAGATCCAGGTGTTGGGCGACAAGCATGGCAACGTCATCTATCTCGGCGAACGCGAGTGCTCGATTCAACGCCGTAACCAGAAGGTCATCGAAGAAGCGCCGTCGCCGCTGCTCGACGAGGCCACCCGCAAGAAAATGGGCGAACAGGCCGTAGCCCTGGCCCGCGCCGTCGGCTACGACAGCGCCGGCACGGTGGAGTTCGTAGCGGCGCAGGACCGATCGTTCTTCTTCCTGGAGATGAACACGCGGTTGCAAGTCGAGCATCCGGTTACCGAGATGATCACCGGCGTCGACCTCGTCGAGCAGATGATCCGCGTGGCGGCAGGGGAAAAGCTGCCGTTCAAGCAGAGCGATATTCGCCTCAACGGCTGGGCGGTGGAAACCCGCATCTACGCGGAAGATCCCTATCGCAATTTCCTGCCGTCCATCGGGCGGCTGACCAGGTATCGCCCCCCCGTCGAAGGCCCCATGGATGGCGGCACGGTGCGCAACGACACCGGCGTTTTCGAGGGCGGCGAGATCTCGATGTACTACGACCCGATGATCGCCAAGTTGGTGACGCATGCGCCCACCCGGACGGCCGCGATCGACCTGCAAGCCAAGGCGCTCGACGCCTTCGCCATCGACGGCATCCAGCACAACATCCCGTTTCTGACCTCGCTGATGCAGCATCCGCGCTGGCGCTCGGGCAAGATCTCCACCGGCTTCATCAAGGAAGAGTTTCCCGACGGGTTCCAGCCACGCATCGCCGACGGCACCGATCTCGAAACCCTGGTCGGCGTCGCCGCCGCCATCGATCACCTCGGCAATCTGCGGCGGCGCGCGATCAGCCACCAGATGGGCGGGCCGGCCGTCCGGTTCGCCATGCACCGGGTCGTGTCGATCAGCGGCCAGGCCCGCGCGGTGCAAGTCGAGGGCGGCATCGGCAGTCCGACCATCGTGACGATGCTCGGCAAGGGCGGCGAGGCCGGCCGCAGCATGACGCTCGTGTCGGCCTACTGGCCGGGCGAACCGCTGTGGCAGGGCACGGTCGACGGGCGCACCATCTCGGTGCAAGTGCGGCCACTGCTCAACGGCGTCGAGCTTGCCTACCGCGGCGTGGCCGCCAAGGCGCACGTCTATACCGCGCGCGAGGCGGAACTGGCCGCGCTGATGCCGGAGAAGGCGCCGGCCGACATGTCGAAGTTCCTGCTCTGCCCCATGCCGGGGCTGGTGAAAGCGATCCACGTCGTGGACGGGGCGGACGTGAAGGCCGGCGATACCCTGGCCGTCGTCGAAGCCATGAAGATGGAGAACGTGCTGCGCGCCGAACGCGACGGCGTCGTCAAATCCGTCAAAGCCAAAGCCGGCGAAAGCCTGGCAGTGGACGCCGTGATCATGGTATTTGCGTGAGGGGCGACGCTCTTGCGATTTGATTCAAATGGTATTTTTACCCTTTCCTAACCACGGCTGGTAACACCGCTTCAACCGTGTCCTGGCACACTCCGGCCAACGTTCACCTGGAGTTCCGTCATGGGCCAGTTATTGGGTCGACTTTTGAGTCAGTTGCCTGTCGTCGTGATTTACGCGCGCCTTGCGGCTGCCTGTACGATGCTCGCCGCGCTCGATGCAGCGACCGTCAAGGCCGAGGCGGAGACGTTCGTTCGCCGTGGTTGGCCCATCTTGAAAGAAGTGTGCGATCCGCGCGGGCGCTGCAACCGGCGCGCCTTCCTGGTGATCGCGCTGGTCTTCCTCGCCATGCAGACGGCGCTGGCGGCCCTGTTCTGGATCAGCGGCTTCGAGCCGGGCTTCAATCTCACCGTGACCCTCAATGCGCCGGTGATCTGGATCGGTACGACAGTGTGCTTCAAGCGCCTGCATGACGTCGGCCTCAAAGGCTGGTGGCTGCCGGGCGCATTCGCGCTCTGGTTCGTGGCGGCCATGCTGGTCGCCATGATCGTCTCAATGGTGCTGGGCGAAGATGCCGTGTTGCCAGGGCAGCCGGCCTTCTACGCGGTGTTCGCAGCAATCACGCTGCCAGCCTTCGGCGCGCTGCTGTGGCTGCATACCGCGCCGAGCGATGCGGGCGACAATCGGTTCGGCCCCATACCCGGTGAAACCGGCCTGTCGATGCCGCGCCGCGCAGCCGAGCCCGTTGACACCGAGAGCGCGGTCGCGGCCTGAGGCTGGCTGGCTATCCTCACGGCACAAATTTCGACATGATGAGGGCGTGGCTTTGCAGCTGCGCCCTTGTTGCGTTTGAAATCGGGCTCACCCATGGGTCTGCCCCCACGGCGAAATGTCAGGCGTCTGGATGGCATGCAATGATTGAGGCTTCGGTCACCGCCGGCGTTTTGCAGGTGTCGTACCGGGAGTATGGCGCGCCGGGTGGGTGGCCGTGCATTCTCGGGCACGGCTTTCCCTACGACGTGCATGCCTATGCGGACGTGGCGCCGCTGCTGGCGGACGCGGGCGCGCACGTGATCGTGCCCCATCTGCGCGGCTACGGACCGACACGGTTCCTTTCGATCGAAACACCGCGCTCGGGCGAGCAGGCCGCACTGGCCTTCGATCTCAAGGCGCTGCTGGATGCACTCGGGATTGAGCGGGCCGTGCTCGGCGGCTACGACTGGGGTGGACGCGCCGCATGCATCGTCGCAGCACTGTGGCCCGAGCGCGTCGCAGCCCTGGTGTCGGGCAATTCCTATAACATCCAGAATATCGCACGTGCCGGTGAGCCGCTGCCCGCCGAACAGGAAGCGGCGCTCTGGTATCAATACTATTTCCATGGCCAGCGCGGGCGGGCGGGGTTGGCGCAAGATCGAAGCGGCATCACGCGGCTGCTGTGGCGGATGTGGTCGCCGACCTGGGCCTTCGATGAGGGCACCTTCGTGCGCTCGGCATCAGCATTCGACAACCCGGACTTCGTCGACGTGGTGATCCATTCCTACCGTCATCGCTTCGGATTGGTGGCGGGCGACCCGACGATGGCCGGCATCGAGGCGCGGCTCGCGCCACAACCGCCGATCACCGTGCCGACGATCGCCATCGATGGCGACCGCGACGGCGTCAGCTTCGGCACCGCTGGCCACGCGAGAAAGTTCACCGGGCGCTACGAGTTCCGCGTGTTCGAAGGCGCCGGCCACAACCTGCCGCAAGAGCGCCCCGCCGACTGGGCACGCGCCGTGCTCGACGCACGCGCGATGGCGCAGGACATCTAGCTTGGATCGCGCGTCGATGCGCGCCGCATCGAAGCTTGACCCAGCCTACATCCGTGGATCAAAACGGCGATCAGTCGTTGAATTCGGTGCCGCCAACTTCAGAGAGACCGCCCATGCGATCCTATCATCTCCCCGGCCGGTCGCCGGTCATTGCGCGACAGGCCATGGCCGCGACGTCGCATCCGGCGGCCACGCTGGTGGCCATCGAGACGCTGAAGCGCGGCGGCAACGCGATCGATGCGGCGATCGCGGCCGTAGCGCTGCTGTGCGTGATCGAACCGGCAATGACGGGGATCGGCGGCGATTGCTTCGCACTGCTGCACAAGCCGGGTAGCGGTCCGGGCACCGGACTGATTGCACTCAACGGCTCCGGCATCGCGCCAAGGGCGGCCACGCCCGAATGGTACGCGACGGCGGGCATCACGCAGATCCAGGTGACGACGCCGCACGCGGTGACGGTGCCGGGCGCCATTGACGCCTGGGCCACCTTGCTGGCCGATCACGGCACGATGACCTTCGCCGATGTGCTCGCGCCGGCCATTGAGGCGGCAGAAGGCGGCTTTGCGGTAGCGCCCCGCGTTGCCCATGACTGGGCGGGGCTAGTCGACAAGCTGGCACTGCACGCGGGCGCACGCCGGCATCTGCTGATCGACGGCCGTGCGCCGCGCTTAGGCGAGACCGTGCGCTTCCCAGCGTTGGCCTCAACCTTGAAAACCATTGCGCGCGAAGGCCGCGACGGCTTCTACACGGGCGCCGTCGCTGCCGACATCGTCGCCGAACTCACCTCCCTCGGCGGGCTGCATACGCTGGCCGACTTCGGCGCGCAGAAGGCGCACTATGTCGCGCCCATCTCGGTGCCCTACGGTGGCGCCCGCCTGCACGAACTGCCACCCAACAACCAGGGCATCGTCGCACTCATTCTGTTGCGGATGCTGGATGTGCTGGACGTGCGCGCAGCCGGCGCTCTGTCGGCCGAACGCTATCACCTGATGATGGAGTGCGCGCGGCTGGCCTATGCGGCGCGCGATGCCTTCTTAGCCGACCCGCTGCACGTCGACGTCCCCGTCGCACACATGCTGTCGGACGGCTTCATCGCCGATCTCGTGCGCCGCATCGATCGCAAGAAGCGCACGGCCGATCTCGGTCCGGTGCCCAAACCAGCGGGCACTGACACGACCTACCTCACCGTCGTCGACAAGGCCGGAATGGCTGTTTCCTTCATAAATTCACTGTTCTCGGGCTTCGGCTCGGGGATCGTGACGCAGCAATCGGGCGTGGTTCTGCAGAACCGCGGCACCGGCTTCACGCTCGATCCGGCGCACCCCAACGTCATCGCACCGGGCAAGCGGCCCATGCACACGCTGGTGCCGGCGTTGGCGACCAGGCACGACAAGCCCTGGCTGTCGTTCGGCGTGATGGGCGCGGCCTTCCAACCCATCGGCCACGTCTATCTGATGACCAACATGCTCGATTACGGCATGGACGTGCAGCAGGCGATCGATCATCCGCGCATGTTCTTCGAAGGCGGCGTGGTGCAAGTCGAACAGCCACTGCAAGGCGCGATCACTGACCGGCTCGCGAGCCTCGGGCACACGATGGCGCTGCGCGACGATCCATGGGGTGGCGGACAAGCGATCGAGATCGACACGACGCGCGGCGTGCTCATCGGTGGCTCTGATCCGCGCAAGGATGGATGCGCGCTTGGATACTGAGTGCGCGTCGCTCGACAGGTCGACGTTTTTGCGCATCGTCATCATGCGTCTTCGATTGACAGGTCGCGAGTGACCGCGTTGAACTGTTGCGCGAGCGCAATTGTCCACATCAAACCGACATCGATCAGGGTGATTACGAAAATTTGCGTTTGCTGTTTGACACTTGAATCCGCGAGTGTCGAAAAAGCCTCGAAACGATTCGGGGTCTAGACGAGACGCCAATCTCAGGAGAGAACCATGGCTAAGAAAGCTGCCGCCAAGAAGCCCGCCGCCAAGCCTGCCAAGAAGGCCGCTGCGAAGAAGAAGAAGTAACTGGGCAGGCCGCACGCGGCCGACCCCGGACAGAGTGATGCATGTACGGAGTTGTCCCTGTGAGATCAGCCCGCAAGCTTGGCAATGCCAACCGGAACCGGTTCGTGGCATGGAGTTTGACGGTGCTGGTCTTTCCAGGCCTTCTGCCGGTCTTTTCAAGCCTTGCTGCCGACGCGGCAACCCTCGCCAATCGCGACGACAAGGACCACAAGGTCACCATCGTCGAAGGCGAGACGAAGTCGGACCAGATGCTGCAGCCGCAGCAGATCATGGACAAGATCTGCCCCAAGAGCTGCGTGGTCCGCCTCAACGACAGCGAAGACGACGAATACCAGATCGAACCCGACGACATGGTGTCCATCGAGGACGGCTACCTCTATCACGACACGCCGCCCGAAGCCCCGACAGCCCCCGGCACAACGCCACCCGCCGCACCACCCGCGCCCCCCGCCGTGCCGCAGCCTCCGGCGAAGCTTTAGGGTGTCTGCGAATTCGCGCGTGTCGCGTCCGCCTCCGCAATCGGTCGTCAAAGTCTTAGAACTTTGATGAAACTCCGCTAACGTCCGGCGACGACACGGTTGAGCGGGGGCAAGACATGCGATTGGTGCGCGGGTTGTTTGAGGCACGGCGGCTGCCGTTCAATCTATGCCTGTTGGGGGTGCCACTGCTCGGCTGGCTGGCGACCTGGTACGAACGCCCATGGGTCTTCGGCGCGCTGGCCGTGGCCATCGGGCTCAGCCTGCTCGGCCTGCGCGACCTCTTGCAGCGGCGCCACGCGATTCTGCGCAACTATCCCGTCATCGGCCACGTCCGCTACCTCGTCGAGGCGGTCCGCCCGGAGCTCCGCCAGTATCTGTTCGAAAGCGCCACCGACGGCGTGCCGTTCAATCGCGAGCAGCGCTCGATCATCTATCAGCGCGCCAAGATGGACATCGACAAGCAGCCGTTCGGCACCGAAATGGATGTCTACGGCGACAACTTCGAATGGCTGGCGCATTCGATGGTGCCGGCAAAGTCCGTCGCCAACGCCTTCCGGATCGACATCGGTGGTCCCGCCTGCACCAAGCCCTATGCGTCGTCGGTATTGAACATCTCGGCGATGAGTTTCGGCTCGCTGTCGGCCAACGCAATCAGGGCACTCAACAAGGGCGCTAAACTCGGTGGGTTTGCCCATGACACCGGCGAGGGCGGCCTGTCGCCCTATCACCGCGAGTATGGCGGCGACATCATCTGGGAAATCGGCTCGGGCTATTTCGGCTGCCGCAACGCTGACGGCTCGTTCGATGCAGCCAAGTTCGCCAGTGTGGCAGCGGACCCCCAGGTCAAAATGGTGGAGCTGAAACTCAGCCAGGGCGCCAAGCCCGGCCATGGCGGGGTGCTGCCAGGCGCGAAGGTCACGCGTGAAATTTCGCTGACGCGGGGCGTACCGCTCGGTATCGATTGCGTGTCGCCGGCGTCGCACTCGGCCTTCTCGACGCCGATCGAGATGCTGCACTTTATTGCGAAGATGCGGGAGCTTTCCGGCGGCAAGCCGGCGGGGTTCAAGCTGTGCGTGGGGCAGCCGTGGGAGTTTCTCGCCGTCGTCAAGGCGATGCTGGAGACGGGCATCACGCCGGACTTCATCGTGGTGGACGGCAAGGAAGGCGGCACCGGCGCAGCCCCACGCGAGTTCACCGATCACATCGGCCAGCCGCTCAGGGAAGGGCTGAATTTCGTCCACAACGCGCTGATTGGGGCGGGCTTGCGCGATCGGGTCAAGTTGGGCGCGTCAGGCAAGATCATCACGGCGTTCGACATGGTGCGCGCCTTCGCGCTCGGCGCCGACTGGTGCAATTCGGCGCGCGGCTTCATGTTCGCGATCGGCTGCATCCAGTCGCAGAGCTGCCATACCGATCGTTGCCCGACGGGCGTTGCGACCCAGGATGCGGGACGCCAGCGCGCACTTGTGGTCCCGGACAAGGCGCAGCGCGTCGCCAATTTCCACCGGGCCACCATCGGCGTGCTCGGTGAAGTGCTCGCCGCAGCTGGGCTGACGCACCCCGCCGATGTGCGGCCGATCCACATCTCCCGCCGCATTTCTGGCAGCGAGGTTGCGAGCTTCGCCGAGCTGTATCCGACCTTGCAGACCGGCGCTTTGATCGGCGGCAGCACCGACAAGCGCTTCCGCGACGCCTGGCGCATCGCGGATGCCAACAGCTTCCGGGCCATACCTACTGGTTGAGCAAGATCGCCACGCCCACAACAATCAATCCAATGCCGAGGCCGTCGCGAGCGACGAGCCCTTGCTTGAACAGGCTGCGCGATATCAGCTGAGCGAACATGATTTCGATCAGCGCCAGCGTGCGCACCTTGGCGGCCGTCTCCAGCGCGAAGGCCAGGAACCACATCTGCGACGCAAACGCGCCCATGAAGCCGGCCTTGATCGACGGCCGCCAGGCCCGCAGCAACGCGGCCAGGGTGTCGCGGCTGGTGGCGAGCAGGTAGGCCGTCAGCAGCACCGTCTGGATGGTGAGTGCCAACGCCAGCGTGGTCGTCGCGCGCACGACGAAGTTGCCATCCTCCAGCGACAGGATGGCGCGGCGGAAGCCGATGGCCGAGAGCGCGAACACCGTGGCCGAGAACAACCCCAGCAGGATCGGGCGCCAGCTCACAGGCTCGGTGCTGGCGGCTTTTGGCCACGACATGACGAGCACACCGGCCGTAGCAATCAGGATGGCAACGACGAGACCGGCCGACAACTGATCACCGAGCACGACGAGGCCGAACAACGCCACGTGCACCGGCTCTGTCTTCGACAACGCCGTGACGACGACGAAGTTCTTCTCGCGCATGGCGGCGAGCAGCAGGGCCGTCGCGCAGATCTGCGTCAGCGCACCGACCAGCGTCCACTCGATCATCGTCGCATGCAGGCGCGGCAGCGCCATTCCATTCCAGGCAAGAACCGCGAGACAGAACAGCAACCCGAACGGCAGCCCGTAGAGAAAGCGCACGTGCGTGGCGCCCACTGTGCCGAGTGTGGCGGTCAACTCCCGTTGCAGGGCATTGCGCAACGTCTGCCCGCCCGACGCGAGGACGGTGAAAATGGCCCAGAGCCAGCCAGTCATGCAAATTGCCCCCCGCGATTCCGCTCGCTGATTGCGACATGAACGACCACGACACCGTTGCATAGGGTGTTGTCCACCAAAGTGGACACCGGTTTGGCGCAGACGGCGCGACAAACAAGGGGCCGGAGCGCCTTCATCGATGAGAACAAAGCGGAAAGCA
>JANYHP010000017.1 GCA_025359005.1 Hyphomicrobiaceae bacterium
CGAAGCAGTTGTTGCCCGTCTACGACAAGCCCATGATCTACTATCCCCTGACCACGCTGATGCTCGCCGGCATCCGCGATATCCTGCTGATTTCCACGCCCGAGGATCTGCCGTCGTTCCAGCGGTTGTTCGGCGATGGCCAGCGCTGGGGGCTCTCGCTCAGCTACGCGGCGCAGCCAAAGCCCGACGGTCTGGCGCAGGCTTACGTCATCGGCGCCGATTTCATCGGCCGCGAACGCTCGGCGCTGATCCTGGGTGACAACATCTTCTATGGCCACGGGTTGACCGGCATTCTGCGCAAAGCCGCGGAACGCACGCTCGGCGCCACCGTGTTCGGCTATTGGGTCAAGGACCCGCAGCGCTATGGCGTTGTCGAGCTGGATGCCAACGACCGCCCCATCACCATTGTCGAAAAGCCCTCGACGCCCACCTCGCCCTGGGCCGTGACGGGGCTCTATTTCTATGACCACCAGGTCGTCGAGATCGCCCGATCGATCAAGCCCTCAGCGCGCGGCGAATACGAGATCACCGATGTCAACCGCGCCTACCTCGAGCGTGGCCAGCTTACCGTCGAGCGGCTTGGCCGTGGCTTTGCGTGGCTGGACACGGGCACGCCTGAAAGCCTCGTGGAGGCTGCCACCTTCGTCCAGACGCTTGATCACCGTCAGGGCTACAAGATCGCCTGCCCGGAAGAAATCGCCTACGGCATGGGCTACATCACGGCAGCCCAGCTTGCCGACTTAGCCAAGCCCTTCGGCACGTCTGCATACGGCGCGTATTTGCAGTCCTTGTTGTCCGGTCCCCACGCTGCACGATGACGTCGACAAGTGTTGCATTACGGTATCAAGCAGGACGGCCGGCGACTGACCGACTGGATTTTGACGACTTGTTCATGCGAATCACATTCACCGGCACCTAATTCATGTGTCTAGGCGTCGCCAACAGGCGCCAGCCGTCGGATATCAGATGAGCGAGCCCACCATGCCCAACTTGAAGACCACGTCTCCGTCCACCGCGCGCCCGCTGCGTGGCGTTTTGGCGGGGCTCGCCATCAGTCTACTTTCAGCCGCGCCTGCGTGCGCTCAGTCCGCCACCTGGGTCGGCTTCCCCGGCCAGGAACAGTCGACCACCGCCAGGCCGGTGATCGACCAGAATTTCGTCAAGGACTGGGAGGCAAGCCCACCCAAGGGCTTCCCCACCTTGTCCAAACAGAATCTCGCAGTGATGGCCACGGCCATCAAGCGCTACGAGGATATTGTCGCGCGCGGCGGTTTCCCCGCAGTGCCCGAGACGCAAATGAGTGTCGGCCTGTTCGCCAACGAGGTGGCGGCGCTCAAACAGCGTCTCGCCTTGTCGGGCGATCTCCGCGATGCCGAGAGCGACGTGTCGAAGAATTTCGACTACGACCTCGAAAAAGCTGTGAAGCGCTTCCAGGCGTCGAACGGCCTGAGCCCCACCGGCGTGGTCGACAAACGCACCATTGCCGCGCTCAACGTGCCGGCCGCGACCCGGCTGCGCCAGCTCAAGGTCAACCTGCAACGGCTCACCGAGCTCGCCCGCACCGCGCCGAAGAAATACGTGGTGGTCAATATCCCCGCCGCCCAGATTGAAGCCGTCGACGGCGATCAGGTCGTCTCGCGCCATTCCGGCGTCGTCGGCAAGCAGGACCGCCAGACGCCGATCCTCCGCTCCACCATCCACCAGCTCAACTTCAACCCTGTCTGGCATCTGCCGCCGACCGTGCTCTCCCAGGATCTGGTTCCCAAAGGCGCCGCCATGGCCGCCAAGGGCGAAGACGTGCTGGCAAAATACGGCATCGACGCGCTCGACGCCTCCGGCCACAAGGTCGACAGCTCCAAGATCAAGTGGAGCGCCGCGACGGCCACCGCCTACAGCTTCCAGCAGAAGCCGGGACCGGAAAACCCTCTGGGCTTCGTCAAGATCAACTTCAACAACAACTATTCCGTCTACATGCATTCCACGTCGTCGGAGACCCTGTTTGGCCGCAACTTCCGCGCCGCCAGCTCCGGCTGCGTCCGTGTCTCCGGCATCGATCAGCTGGCCACCTGGCTGTTGGGCGAGCAGGGCGGCTGGAGCCACGAACGCGTCATCGGCATGAAAGCCTCGGGAGAGCGCCTCGACGTCACCCTCAAGAAGCCGATCCCGCTCTACTTCGCCTACGTCACCGCCTGGGCCACAGAGGACGGCGTCATCCAGTTCCGCCGCGATCTCTACAACAAAGACAGCGTCGGCCAGGTCGCCGGCGCCTATTGAGGGTGCGGCTGACGGCACCAGCGTCGCGTCAAAGCGCGCTGAAAAACGACCAGATCTCTTCCGCGCTGTCGATGTCGTGATTGATCGCGCCGAGATACCGGTCGAGAAGCCGCCAGCGCCGGTCCGCGCGCGGCACGTGGTGTCCGCCACCCTGCACCGTGTAGAGCACCGTCGGCGCCGCGCATCCCTGTGCGGTCCGCACGTCCAGCGTCGTGGCATCGCTCGCCACGCGCCGCGGCACCGTCCGTGTCGTCCGCCGCCGCCCCCACGACCGTATCGCCCCGTCCGTCATTCCAGTGACGCCTGAGCCCATTCGGATAGGCAACTGCAAAGCCCACTCGCTCCGCCACCGCGTCCCAGCCCGAAATGCTCTCCATCTGGCGGCCCTGCCCGCCGCCACCGTGCAACGCCACCACCAGCGGCACCGGCTTGTTTCGCGCCCGCACTTCGGCCGGGATCTACAGGTCGAACGTCCGGCTCACCCCGCCGACCTCTATCGTCCGGCTCTCGGCCTGCACGTCTCCAGCTGTCATAGCCAGCAGCGCCACACCCGTCAGCACGGTCAAAATCGCGGCACGCAGGCACGTTCGCCTTGATTGATGTGCCACCATGCGATTGTCCACGATCCTATCCCGCGTCGCTATCCCACCGTCGTCGCGATGGCGGCAGACCCAGCCACAGGCCCGGACCGACCCGAAACCCAACTACCAGCCCCATGCACGAACGCGGCGGTGTCTGCTGGTCCGTCGCCGCCCATTGCGCGTCGGCCTGATGCTACTCACCAGAGTGCTGCAACAAGCCGTCACCAAGCTCTTGCCAATCTCCCCGGCCTTGTGCATAAGGCGCTACCGGCAACCGCAACGTGGCCGGCTACCCAATGGATGCGGGTGTAGCTCAGGGGTAGAGCACGACCTTGCCAAGGTCGGGGTCGAGGGTTCGAATCCCTTCGCCCGCTCCTAAATACCAAGCAAAATCAGCAAGAT
>JANYHP010000027.1 GCA_025359005.1 Hyphomicrobiaceae bacterium
AGGTTCGCGCTCACGCGCGAAATGGGGCTTTTGCCCCATGCCCCAACCGGAGGACCGCTGTCCTCCGGACCACCAGCCCTTTTTGGAGGGCGGGGAGAGGGCGGTGCGACGCATTATGCGATTGTTTCTGTGGAAACGATCATCGGCGATTGAACACTGACAAAAGCGCGGGTCGAGGGCGGCGAGCCCTCGTCGGAGAGCACGAGAGGTGAAACCTCTCGTATTTCGCCCGAAGGGCGAATGGAGGCTGGCACCGGCGGTGCATGAGTGTGTTTGGGCACGATCCCGGCTCTCGCAATGCCGGGTCGGGAAGGCAAGGTGGGGCGAGAGGGGGCAGGTGTCGGTCAGATCGGGAGGTCAGTCTTTCGCGCAACTCGGGTCCAGGCGCGGACCGAGCCAGGTCAGCGCCGGTTCGATGGCGCGGCTCCACAGCGTCCAGGTGTGATCGCCTTCGGTGATGCGCAGGTGGCTGTCGATCTTGCGGCGGCGCAACTCCTGATGCAGGCGCACGGTGCCGTTGAGAATGCCTGGGAAATCGCCCTCGCCCGCTGCCAGCCAGACGCCGAGCGTCGCGATGCCGGGCGGCGCACGCTCGAGACGTGAAAAGACCGTCCAGCTGCGGAATCGCTCGGGGTCGAAAGGCTCGCCGTGGATGCCGGCCAGCACCCGATTGTAGAACGGCAGGCGTGCTTCGATTTCGGCGGGCTGATCGCTGAACAGGCTGCCCGACAGGCTGATGGCTGACGCGAAAAGGTCCGGCCGGGTGACGGCATACAGGGCGGCGCCGTAGCCGCCCATGGAAAGCCCGCCGATAGCGCGGCTGTTGCGGCAGGATGCGAGCGTGTGGCGGCGCTCGATGGCGGGCATGAAATCGGTGAGGAAGGCGGTCGCGAATGACCCGAAGCCGCGCGTGCCGCGCGCATCGTCCACATACCAGCTGTCGGCGGCCATGGGCATCACGACAGCGACGGACGGCAGCGTGCCGGCGGCGATCAGGCGGTCGAGCGTCTCGGCAATCTGGCCCTGGTTCAGCCACGCCATTTCCGTGTCGCCGCGGCCGTGCAGCAGATAGAGCACGGGCAAGCGGTCGGCGGCCGTGCGACGCTCGGGCAAGTAGAGCGCGTACGTGAACGGGTGTCCGAGCACGGGACTGTCGATGGTCAATCCGGTTTCGACGCGGCCCCGTGTGGGCGCAGCGCTGGCGGCCCCGAGGCTGAGCGGTGACGTCACGATGGCGGCGACCACGAACGCGACGACCGCAGACAGTGCGCCGCGCCACGCACTCATGAGCTGGCAGCAGCCTCGGCGAGGGTGGCGGCAGCCGTTGCCGACGCGGTGCTGGCCACCGGCCGGGCTGGAGACTTGGTCCACGGCTGTGACTTGAACCATGTGACGACCTTCGCGATGACGACCAGGATGCCGATGCCGCCCAAGTTGATCACGGCCGTCGCCAGAATGCTACGCCCCATGAGGTTGAGTGCAATCGACGCAATAAACGACAGCGTCATGCCCGATAGGAAAATGGCGAGCGACTGCTGGCCAAGCCGGCGGAAGGCGTCGACCACTGGGCCGCGCAAAGCCGCGCCCCGCTCGCCCGCGGCGACGTAGGCGAGATAGGCGAGCGCCAGGAAGTGGCCGAACCGCAGCACACCAAAGCGCGTCTTATTGGTCAGCGGCGCAATCGTCTCGGACCAGGACAGCAATGTGGTTGAGGCTTCGAGGCCAGGCCACCACGACAGCGGCACCGAAAGCACGAGGATTGCCACGCTCAGCCCGATCAAGGCCCGCGTGACGGGCGGCGGCGGCAGCCAGCCGAGCATGAAGGCAAAGCCCGTGAAGAAGATGAGTTGCCACGAAAACGGATTGAAGAACCACGTCTTGGCGATCGCCCCGGGTGCCGTGCTCCACGACGTGGCCGGCAGATCGAGCGCCCCTGTTGCCGCCACCAGCCACAACGCCACAAGGCCCATGGCCAGCAACCGCTTGTCTTCCCGCGCGACCAGCATGACCAATGGGATCATCGCAAGCACCGCCAAATACATCGGCAGAATGTCGAAGAAATTGGGCACGAAGCGCAAAGTGACGAGCCCGAACAGCATGTCGGGGCCATGGCCGTTCAGGGCGTCGTCGAGGCCGATGCCGGCGATGTAGCTGCCGCCGGTCTGCAATAGGCGATCGGCACCGACGAGGATGCCCATCACCACCAGGAACAACCCGATGTGCGCCCAGAAGACCTGCCAGCAGCGGTGCAGGATGCGGGCCGCGCCCATCAGCATACCGTGTCGCGCGAAGACGCCGCCGAATGCCACCGCCGACGCCATCCCGGAGCAGAAAACGAAGATCTCGGTCGCGTCCGAGAACCCGAAGCGCGCCGGAATGAGCGACGCCCACGGATTATCCCAGATGTGTGCGATGTAGATGATGACGAGGCAGACGCCGCGAAAAAAATCGAGGCGGATGTCGCGCGGTCGCTTGGGCGTGCCAGTCATAGCCGGCGCAGTGCCGGGATTTGTCGGAGCTGTGCTGGCGGTCGTCATGCCGGTTGTCTTCGCACTCCCATCAGGCGATGGCCTTCAAGCCGTGCCGCGTCCCGTGCCGGCCTTCGATGATGCGGACGAAGCGGTCCTCCGCCC
>JANYHP010000036.1 GCA_025359005.1 Hyphomicrobiaceae bacterium
GAGATAGCGCAGCACCTGCTCAGGTCCCGCGAACGGCTTCTTGGCGTAGACGATCCAGTCGATGCGGCGCGCTGGCGCGAGATGACGTGCGAAGATGCGGGCATCGGCGAGCCCTGCGAGCGCGTCGAAGAACTTCAGGCGGCTGCCCGCGTGCGCGGCCACGAGCTTGGCGAGAAACAGGCGCCGATACAGGCGTTGCAGAACTTTGACGGGCAGGAAGAAGCCGGGGCGACAGGCGATCCACTTCGCTTGCGCCTTCGGTTGCCCACCCGCAACCGGCGCCTGGCCGTCTTCGGATAATCCGCCACCCGGCACGATCACGTGCACGTGCGGATGATAGGTCAGCGTCTGTCCCCAGGTGTGCAGCACCATGGTTGCGGCCGTCTCGGCGCCGAGGTGGCGTGGATCGGCGGCGATGGTCTTCAACGTCTCGGCAGCCGCCTCGAACAGCAGGCCGTAGACGACGGCCTTGTTCTGCTTGGCGATCGCGGCGACGGCCGGGGGCAGTGTGAACACGACGTGGAAATACTCGACCGGCAGCAGGTCGGCTTCGCGCTGGCTCAGCCACTCGCGCGCGGCCGCGCCCTGACACTTGCCGCAATGCCGGTTGCGACAACTATTGTAGGAAATACGCGTGAAACCGCACGCGGCAGCGTCGCAACGCTCGACGTGGCCGCCAAGTGCGGCCGTTCGGCACGCGGTGATCGCTCCCATCACGCGGGCAGCGGATCGGTCGATGGGGTGGGCGGATCGATAGCTGTTGCCGTGGCGGCGGAACACGTCCGCCACCTCCAAGACAGGGCGCGACACGGGAAGTGCGTTACGACGGTGGCACGAGCCTCAGGCCGAGACGGTCGAGCGGGCTCTTGGTCGCGGCGATCAGCGTGTTCGACACCTTCGTGTAGCGCGCCGTCGTGGTCAGCTGTGCGTGGCCGAGCAGCATCTGGATCACGCGGATATCGGTGCCTTGTTCGAGCAGATGCGTGGCGAAGCAGTGACGCAGCGTCTTCACCGTGACGACGTCGGCGACGCCGATCTTCGCGGCAGCGGCTTTGGTCGCCGCATTGAGCGTGGCCGGTGCCAGGGGCTCCGTCCCATCCATAAACAAATGCGGCCGCGAACGCGCGACCTTCCAGTACGCACGCAGCAGCGCGAGCAGCCCCGGCGACAGCGGCACATAACGATCCTTGGCACCCTTGCCGCAGGCGACACGGATCAGCTTGCGCTCCGTCTCGATGTGTTCGATGCGGATCGCTACCACCTCGCTCGTGCGCATGCCCGTCGCGTAGGCCGTCGCCAGCGCGACGCGGCACGTGAGATCGTCGACGGCCTCCAGCAGGCGCCCGACCGTGTCGGCGCCGAGCACGACGGGCAGCGTCTTGGCCTTGCGTGCATACGGAATCCGCACGGGCAGATCGGCGCGTCCGAGCGTGATGCCGAAAAAGAAACGCAGACCCGAGACGGCTTGGTTCAACGTCGCCCAAGCTATCTTACGGCGCACCAAATGCAGTTGAAAGGCGCGAACTTCCTCGCTTGTCGCACCGGCTCGTCTGCCGGGGCTATACCGACGTGGTTGATGCCGATTTGTCTCGATATTTTGACAACATTCCGCACCGAGACCTCATGCACTGCGTTGCCCGGCGCATCGTCGACCGCAATGTCTTGGCCCTTCTCAAGATGTGGCTCAAGGCACCGATCGAGGAACGGGATGGCGACGGGACGCGGCGCATGACCGGCGGCAAAAGCAGCACCTGCGGCACGCCGCAAGGCGGGGTCGCAAGCCCGCTGCTGGCCAACCTGTACATGAACCGCTTCCTGAAGCATTGGCGCACGACCGGGCGGGGCGAGGCATTCCGGGCTCATATCGTCAACTATGCCGACGACTTCGTTATCCTCAGTCGCGGTCGCGCGGCCGAGGCTCTGGCGTGGACGCGGGATGTGATAACCCGGCTCGGGCTCACCCTCAACGAGGCGAAGACCTCGGTTCGTAATGCCCGGCAGGAGCGGTTCGACTTTCTCGGCTACGCGTTCGGTCCGCACCGTTTTCGCAAGGATGGCCACTGGTACCTGGGCGCGAGCCCGTCGAGGAAAAGCGTGCAACGGCTCAAGGACAAGGTGGGCGAGGCCCTGGTGCCCGGCAATTTGGGTGCGTGGACTGACGTGCGCGACCGTTTGAACCGCTTGTTGCGGGGTTGGACGGGTTACTTCAGCCACGGCACGCGATTGCAGGCGTACCGGGCGATCGATCATCATGTCTATGACCGTGAGCGCCACTTCCTTGTGCGGCGGCACAAAGTCCCGGGACGCGGCACGCAGGTCTTCAGCCACGACGTGGTGTTTGAAGAGCTTGGCGTGCTGCGGCTCCGGCATGTGCACGTCGGACGCCGTGGGCCAAGCAGTGAAGCCAGTCGGAAAGCCGGATGCCGGAAACCGGCACGTCCGGTTGTGTGTCCAGTGAAGGCTGGCATGTTCAGCAGGAGATAGACCTGCCGGGGTAACAGTCAGGAGCCCCGTAGTTTGGATAGCAGGGTGGCGGGAAACCAAGATCCTGAAGCCTATCGACAAGGTCTCCCTTGGGGGGATCACGAGTCACCGGGCCGTAACGACAGTGAACGCGCATGTGGCCTCGAAAGTGAGTGAAACCGAGGGCCGAGGCCGCAACCGTAGGGCGAAGGCAGCATGGGGTGCCGAAATCTGACCGGTACGGCACTTCAACCTCGGCGGGGTGGAAGCGACAGCACGGTGACAAGGACATGCCGAGCAACTGGAGAAGCCCTCCTCGTCCCGGTGCGAAATCGCCGGAGAAGGGTAGATCGTATAACCGGCCCAACCGGGAAATCGATCGACGGCGAGAGGGTGACGGATGGGTCCGTACGAGCGTTGAGGTGGAGTAACGTCCACGGAGCAAAGGGGCCCAGCTGTTTGTAATGTCTCTTTCAATCGGGAAGGCAAGGACGAGATGACAAAGGCGTCCATCGATTTGCAAGACCTGAGGCGGAGACTATACGTCAAGGCGAAGACCGAAACGTCCTGGCGTTTCTGGGGTTTGTACGTTCACGTCTGCAAGTTGGAGACTTTACACGCGGCGTATGCGCTGGCCGAAAAGAACGATGGGGCACCGGGTGTTGATGGTGTGACCTTCGCGACCATCGAGACGCAAGGTGTAGCGGCGTTCCTCCTGCAGATCAGGGACGAACTGACCGGGCGCACCTACGTGCCGTTACCGGCCCGGCGGCAGGCTATTCCTAAGGACGCCGGCAAAGTCCGCATCCTTTCGATTCCTGCAATCCGGGACCGGGTGGTGCAGGGTGCACTCAAGCTGATATTGGAGCCGATCTTCGAGGCTGATTTCCAACCGGGTTCGTTTGGATATCGTCCCAAGCGGACAGCACATCAAGCGGTCGAGCGGGTGGCCAAGGCAATCGTCCAGTACAAGACACGCGTCATAGATATCGACTTGCGCAGCTATTTTGACAATGTCCGGCACGACCGGCTGTTGGCCAAGATCGCGCGGCGGGTCGATGACCCCGACGTGATGCACTTGCTGAAGCTCATGCTGAAAGCCAACGGTCGATGCGGCGTCCCGCAAGGCGGTGTGATCTCCCCGCTGCTCAG
>JANYHP010000080.1 GCA_025359005.1 Hyphomicrobiaceae bacterium
CCACGGCGGCCGCGCGGCGCGGCGGCGATCGCGCGGTGCCACACGACGAGGCGCTGAAGCTGCTGGCGTCGCGCCAACTGCGCTACGACCGTCAGGGAGACGAGCACTACGATCTCATCAGCGCGCTCCACAAGTCGGTGCGCGGTGGCGATCCACAAGCGACGCTGTACTACCTCGCGCGCATGATTGAGGGCGGCGAGGAGCCGCTCTATCTCGGACGGCGGCTGGTGCGCATGGCGGTGGAGGATATCGGACTTGCCGATCCGCAGGCGCTGGCTGTCTGCACGGCCGCGAAGGATGCCTTCGATTTTCTTGGCTCACCGGAGGGTGAGCTGGCACTGGCCCAGGCCGTCGTCTATCTGGCGACCGCGCCAAAATCCAACGCTGTCTATGTTGCCTACAAGGCGGCCGCGCGCGCCGCCCGCGACACCGGCAGCGTGGCACCGCCCAAGGTGATCCTCAACGCCCCCACCAAGCTGATGGCCGACGAAGGCTATGGCGACGGCTACGCCTACGATCACGACACGCCGGAAGGCTTTTCGGGCCAGAACTATTTCCCCGACAGCATGCAGCCCCGCCCCCGCTATTACGACCCGCCAGAGCGCGGCTTCGAACGTGACATCCGCAAGCGCCTGGCCTATTGGGACAACTTGCGCAAGGCGCGCATAGCGGAGCGCTGAGGCACCGCAAGATGTCTGCAAATGCCGCCGCCACACCCGCCCCAAACGGGTTTCAAAAGGGCTCGCCCTTTTGCGGGAGTATGAGGGCAGAGCCCTCATCCTGTTTCGCGCCGCACGTTGGCAAAAATTTCTTGGCAAAAATTTCTTGGGATGTGTTGCGGCGTCTCTAGCGCATTGTCGCGACGCAGTTGAAGTTGTCTCTGCGTGAGCGTCAGACTCAACGACAAGGGGATACGACATGATCGCTTCAAGCAGGCGGCATATGCCACCGATGATGGTGCGTGCGCTGGGGATGGCGGCATTGATGTCCGCCGCAGCCGGCGTTGCGCATGCCTGGGACGAGGGCGTAATTCTCAACTGCACCGACGATTATTTCACCTTCTGCAAGCAGCACAGCCCCGACAGCGCCGAGTTGCGCCCCTGCATGGAGGCGCATCGAACGCAAATCTCCAAGCAGTGCGTGAAAGCGCTTCTCGACGCCGGCGAGGTGCCGAAGAAGTATCTCGCCAACGCGCCGCCCCAGTCGAAGAAGTAGACGCCGACACATGCTCGGCTATTGTCCATCCGACCGGCGCACGCACTCCGCGGGCGTTGGATGCATGGAGCTTGTCGATGATTGCCACGCGCCGGATCGCCGCCAACGGCCTGGAGTTCGAGACGCTGCTCGCCGGTGGCGATGGCGCGCCGTTGGTGCTGTTTCTGCACGGCTTCCCTGAATTTGCTGGCGCCTGGCGTGACATTCTGCCGGCGTTCGGCGACCGCTATTTCGCGGTCGCGCCTAACCAGCGCGGCTATGGCCGTTCGTCGAAACCGGCGGGCATCGACACCTATCGCGTCCCTCACCTCGCCAAGGATATGCTCGACTTGGCAGCCTCGCTCGCGCCAGGGCGATTGTTTCATCTCGTTGCGCACGATTGGGGTGCGTCCGTCGGCTACATGATGGCGTTTCTGGCGCCCGCGCGGCTCGCGTCATTCACGGTGCTTAATGGTGTGCATCCCGTGCCGTTCCAGCGGGCGCTCATCGACGATCCTGCGCAGCGGGCGGCCAGCCAGTACATCCGGTTCCTGCGCCGCGACGATGCGGCAGCGAGGTTGCTGGCCGACGACTGCCGGCGCGTGTTCGACATCCTCACCACGGGCTTCGGAGGCGGCGCCTGGCTGACGCCGGAAAAGCGCGCGGGATACCTGGAGGCCTGGACGCAGCCGGGGGCCATGGAAGCGATGGTCGCCTGGTACAAGGCGACGACGCTGGTGGTGCCGGAGCCGGGCGAAAGCGTGGCGCAGAACCCCATTTCGGCGGTCGATCCGGCGAAGGTGCGGGTCGCGATGCCCCACCAGGTCATCTGGGGCATGCAGGACAAGGCCCTGCTGCCGTCGGCGCGCGCTGGGCTGGCCGATCTGTGCGCCTCGCTGGAGGTGCACGAAGTCGCCGACGCCGATCACTGGATCATCCACCAGAAGCCAGACCTCGTGCGTTCCCTGGTCCGCAGCTTCGTCGACAGGAACGAGGCGCACCCCAGAGCATAGGCGAGGTGGCAGGTGATGGCCCCCGCGCCACCTCAGCACGCCCTTGGCCTGGGCAAGCGGGTGGTTTAGACCAGCGGGTGGGCTGCCCGATCTGGTGGCCGTCACGGAAATGGACCGCTTATGACAGTGCCTGCAGCAATCCGGGCTTCTGGCCTGATGGACCCGTTCGGACGGCATGTGTCGTACCTGCGCGTATCGGTCACCGACCGCTGCGATTTCCGCTGCGTCTATTGCATGAGCGAGCACATGACGTTCCTTCCCAAGAAGGACCTACTGTCGCTCGAAGAGTTGGACCGGCTCTGCGCGGTGTTTGTCGCTAAAGGCGTGCGCCGGCTGCGCATCACCGGCGGCGAGCCGCTCGTCCGCAAGGGGATCATGACGCTGTTCGAAGGGCTGTCCCGGCACTTGAAAACAGGGGCGCTTGACGAGTTGACTTTGACCACCAACGGCAGCCAGTTGCCGAAGTATGCGCAGGCATTGCGTGACTGCGGTGTCGAGCGGGTCAATATTTCTCTCGATACGCTGAAGCCCGATCGCTTCAAGGCGATCACGCGCTGGGGTGATTTCGGCGATGTGATGGCGGGCCTGGAGGCTGCGGAAAAGGCCGGCCTCAAGATCAAGCTCAACGCGGTGGCGCTCAAGGGCGTCAACGAAGACGAGATCGCCGATCTCATGCACTTCGCGCACGCCCGCGGCGCCGACCTGACGCTGATCGAGACCATGCCGCTCGGCGACATCGACGGCGATCGCACCGACCAGTACCTGCCGCTCTCCGTCGTGCGCGCGCGGCTGATGGATCAGTTCACTCTCGAGGACATCCCCTATCGCACGGGCGGCCCGGCGCGTTACGTGCGCGTCGCCGAGACCGGCGGGCGGCTCGGCTTCATCACCCCGCTGACGCATAATTTCTGCGAAAGTTGCAACCGCGTACGGCTGACGTGTACGGGCACGCTCTACATGTGCCTCGGCCAGGAGGATGCCGCCGATCTGCGCGCGCCCCTCAGGGCCAGCAGCGACGATGCACCCGTTGCCCGCGCCATTGATGCGGCGATTGCGCGCAAGCCCAAAGGTCATGATTTCATCATCGATCGCACCAGCCGCAAGCCCGCCGTCGGCCGTCACATGAGCGTGACGGGCGGCTGACGGACGATACAGATATTGCCACAGACATCATTGCGCCAATGAGGGCTTCATGCCGCGATTGCCATTCCGCCTGATCACTGAATCCGGCGTCACCCGCCAGACGTTGCTTGTGTTCACGCTGGTGTCCGCCGTGCTCAACGGCATGGTTACGGCAAGCGTCGGGGCCTGGCTCGCGCACAGCTATACAACCGCGCAGACCCGGCGCGCTTCGATCAATGGTCTGTCGGGGCTGCTCTATGACCGGCGCACGAAAGCCGGCCTGGTTGTCTCCTCGCTCCGCCGCAATGCCGAACTCGACGAGATCCGCCACAGAAAGCGCGGCTACGACGAGGCCTATGTCGATTGGAACAAGAACCTCCGGCAGAACCTGTTCGCCATCCGCGAAGTGATGGGCGAGGGCGCGTTCTCCGACCTGGAGCAGGATTTCGAAAAGTATCTGGTGGCGCCCTTGTCGAAGATCGATGGCTGCGTGACGCGTGCCTACGACATCAAGATCGCCGGCCAAGACCCGGCAAATGAGCTGGAAACCTGCCGCATGGCTGATCTCTATCAGCTCACGCTGGATTGCGGTGCGTCGTTCACCAATGAGCTCTACAAGCTGACCAGCGTGTCGTTGCTGCCGTTCACCGGACCACGCGAGCCGGAACGGGCGGCGGCACGGGCGCGCATCGGCAAATCCTGCGCGCGGTCGCCCTCATGATGTTCCATATGCCAGCCGAAGTCACCGTCCGGCTGCGCACCATCGAGCGGCGAATCACGCGCATGCCGGCCAACGTGCGCGGCATCGTGGCGATGCTGGGTGCCATGCTCGCTTTCGCGCTGGGCGACACGCTCATGAAGCTGCAGTCGGGCCACATGCCGCTGGGCGAGTCGCTGTTCGTGCGCGGGCTCATGGCCTCGGCCGTCATCTGGGGGGCCGTGGTTTATACCTGCACGGTGGTCCAATGGGCGGCGCTGCGCGATCGGTTCCTGATGGTGCGCACGCTCGCCGACTCGGCGGCATCGTTTTTCTACATCGCAGCACTCGGCAAGGTGCCGCTCGCCGAAGCCGGGGCGATCATGCAGACCAACCCGCTTGCCGTCACGGCCGGCGCCGCGCTGTTTCTCGGGGAAAGCGTCGGCTGGCGGCGCTCGCTGGCGACGGCGATCGGCTTCCTGGGCGTGCTGATGATCATCCAACCAGGCTCGGCCGGCTCGTCTTGGGCAAGCCTGCTGGTCATCGGCGCCGTCTTGATGTCGGCCGGGCGCGATCTGGTGACGCGCCGGCTGGAGGCGGTCCCGACGTTGGTCGTCACGGCCGCAGCGGCGTCGGCGACGACGGTGATCAGCCTGCTGCTGCTGCCGTTCGAAGTCTGGCGTGCCCCCGTCATGGTCGATGTGGCTCGTCTCGCGCTCGCGGCGCTGTGCGTGCTGGCCGGCCAGGTGCTGGTGATTATTTCCATTCGCTCCGGCGATGTCTCGGCGGTGGTGCCGTTCCGCTATTCGTCGATCCTGTGGACCATGCTCCTGAGCGTGACGATCTGGGGCTATCTGCCCAATAAGCTGACCCTGGCCGGCATTGTCGTGGTTTCCGTTGCGGGGCTTTATGCCTTCTATCGCGAGCAGAGCTTGCGCCAGCAAGGCCGCCTGCAATGACCGCCGACGCTGTGGCCGCCAGCCAGTCCTCGCGGCGCGGCGATCTCGTCGGCATCGCGGCCATGGCTGGCGGCAATGCGCTGCTGGTGGTCAACGATACGCTGGTCAAGCTGGCGGCCGGTGCGTTGCCCATGTCGGAAGTGATTTTTCTGCGCGCGGTGGCGGCAACGACGCTGTTGTTGCTGGCCGCCCGCGTCGCCGTCGGTGCAGCGGGACGGCTGCCGCGACTGACGACGCCGGTGGTCGTGCGCGGGCTGTTCGAGGTGGGCGCGTCGTTCACCTATCTTTATGCGCTGCAACTCATCCCCATCGCCGATCTCGCCGGCCTCCAGCAGATCGTTCCGCTGCTGATCCTGGCCGGTGCCGCCGTCGTATTCGGCGAGCGCATCGGCTGGCAGGGCTGGATCGCTGCATTCGTTGGGCTTGCCGGCGCGCTGCTGATCGTGCGGCCGGGACTGACGGCGGGGGGGCTCGGCATCGGTGCGGCGGGTGCGGTGCTCGCGACGTTGGCGGTCGTGTTCCAGGTGATCCGCGATCTGCTCACGCGCGCGTTGCCGGCCGGACTGCCGCCGCCGTTCGTGGCTGGCACATCGCAGGCGGGCATGATTGTCGGCGGGCTGGTGCTGGCGCCGTTCGATGCATGGTCCGTGCCGTCGACGCTCACGCTGGCGCAGGTGCTCGGCGCATCCGTGTTGCTCGCGGTGGCCAACAACTGGCTCGTCACCGCCATGCGCGCGGGCCGTATCGCTGTGGTCGGGCCATTCCGCTACGCCGGCCTGCTCGCGGCGCTGGCATCCGGCTGGCTCGTGTGGGCTGAATTTCCCGACGCGCTGTCGCTGCTCGGCGGCGGGATCATTGTGGCCTCAGGGCTGGTGTCGCTGTGGCTGCGTGCGCGGCGGTGAAGGTGGCGCGCGGCTCGGCACACACTGACGCTCCATAACCAGTTGTTGTGGACGGCGCATAAGACGCGGCACAAGGGCACGTCACAGACGCGTCGATATCTGCTCGCCAGTCCCTCCTCCTTTTTGCGGTCCCGGAATTCCGGCAGCGCGCAGTCGCGCTGGCCAAGCCACCGTTGCCGCGTGCTCAATGAGAACTGCACGTCACGCAGCCACGGCCCGCAGTTCGAACACGCGCGCCTCTCGCGATGCCGCGGCAATGTCGCCGGCTCGCAGCGCGGCTCGGGCGGCATCCAGGCGACGCACGTCAGCGGGCGACAGGTAGGGCGACCACTCGTGCCCGGTGTGCAGCAAAGTGACGTCGACCTCTGCGACCCAGAGACCTTCGCGAATGAGTTTTGTCGCGTGTTCTTCGGTCGGTTCGAGCGCTGTTGGTGTCATCGTCGTTGTCATCTGCGTGTCCGATTGTCGGAATGCCATTGCAATGGATCGGGGCGATAAGCTGTTATGAGATTGGCGGGTTGCAAGGTCCCCTTCTCCACGCCCCAAAGTGCATGTACGGCGCCGACACTGTCAATCTGGTGCACAAGTACTCATAGCCCGGTGTGGTAGTCCGGGTAGTCTTCGACGGTTGTGCCTTTGGCAAGTCCATCCACGATCTCTGAGGCGACGAGCCCGCGGCGTGAAATTCGGTCATAGGCGTGGTCGGTGACACGTCAAGCGCCGTTGGCAACAAGGGACTGCAATTGAGAGAGCAACGCACTCACTCCGCCGCTTCCCTCTTGCCGCCGCGTGCGCCAGCCTTTCCGGCCACAGCCGCACGACGCATCAGCAACTGCTTGAGGAACTGGCCGGTGTAGCTTTCCTTGACCTTCGCCACGTCTTCGGGTGTGCCCACCGCCACGATGCGGCCGCCGCCGTCGCCGCCTTCGGGGCCGAGGTCGATGAGCCAGTCGGCGGTCTTGATGACTTCCAGGTTGTGCTCGATGACGACGACGGTGTTACCGGCGTCGGCCAGCTCGTGCAGCACTTCGAGCAGTTTCGCCACGTCGTGGAAATGCAGCCCCGTGGTGGGTTCGTCGAGAATGTAGAGCGTGCGGCCGGTGGCGCGGCGCGACAGCTCTTTCGACAGCTTGATGCGCTGCGCTTCGCCGCCCGACAGCGTGGTCGCCTGTTGGCCGATCTTGATGTAGCCGAGCCCCACGCGGTGCAGCGTCTCCAGCTTGTCGCGAATGCTTGGCACGGCCGAGAAGAACCCGCAGCCCTCTTCCACGGTCATATCCAGCACGTCGGCAATGGATTTTTCGCGGAAGTGGATGTCGAGCGTTTCGCGGTTGTAGCGCTTGCCCTTGCACTGGTCGCAGGTGACGTAGACGTCGGGGAGGAAGTGCATCTCGATCTTGATGACGCCGTCGCCCTGGCAGGCTTCGCAGCGCCCGCCCTTGACGTTGAACGAGAAGCGGCCGGGGCCATAGCCGCGCGCCTTCGCCTCGGGAAGCCCTGCGAACCAATCGCGAATGGGCGTGAAAGCGCCGGTGTACGTTGCCGGGTTGGAGCGCGGCGTGCGCCCGATGGGCGACTGGTCGATGTCGATGACCTTGTCGAGATGCTCGAGCCCTTCGAGGCGGTCGTGCACGCCCGGCGTCTCGCGCGCGCCGTTGAGCTTGCGGGCGGCGGCCTTGAAGACAGTGTCGATGAGGAACGTCGACTTGCCGCCGCCGGACACGCCGGTAACGCAGGTCAGCACGCCGAGCGGAATCTCTGCTGTCACATTTTTCAGATTGTTCGAGCGCGCGCCGATAACCTTGAGGGAACGGCCTTTCTCGCCTTGTCGCCGCGTCTTCGGCACCAGCACTTGTCTGGCGCCGGTCAGATACTGGCCGGTCAGCGAATTGGGGTTGGCCATCACCTCTTCGGGCGTGCCCTGCGCGACGATGACGCCGCCGTGCACGCCGGCACCCGGGCCAATGTCGACGACGTAGTCGGCTTGCAGGATCGCATCCTCGTCATGCTCGACGACGAGCACGGTGTTGCCGAGATCGCGCAGGTGCTTGAGCGTCACGAGGAGCCGCGCGTTGTCGCGTTGATGCAACCCGATGGACGGTTCGTCGAGCACGTAGAGCACGCCCGTCAGTCCTGAGCCGATCTGCGAGGCGAGCCGGATGCGCTGGCTCTCGCCGCCAGAGAGGGTGCCCGAGCCGCGCGACAACGTCAGATAATCGAGGCCCACGTCGTTGAGGAATTGCAAGCGTTCGCGGATCTCTTTCAGAATGCGCGCGGCAATCTCCATCTGCTTCGGTGTCAGGCTTTCCGGCAGCGCGCCGAACCAGGCGTTGGCGGACTTGATGGACAGTTCGCCCACCTCGCCGATGTGGTGGCCGGCGATCTTGACGGCGAGGGCCTGCGGTTTCAGGCGATGGCCGCCACACGCCTCGCACGGATGCGCGCCCTGATAGCGCGATAACTCCTCGCGCACCCACTCACTCTCGCTCTCTCGCCACCGTCGCGCGATGTTGCCGATCACGCCCTCGAAGGATTTTTCGGTTTTGTACGTGCGTACGCCGTCCTCGTAGACAAACGTGATCTCTTCGTCGCCGGAGCCGGTGAGGATCACGTCCTGCACGTGGACGGGAAGCTTCTCGAACGCCGTCGTCATCGAGACTTTGTAGTGCGTGCAGAGCGCGCGCAGCGTCTGCTCGTAGTAAGGCGAGGTGTTGCCGGTCTTGGCCCACGGCCAGATGGCGCCGTCCTTCAGAGATATCGAGCGGTCGGGCACGACGAGATCGGCCTCGAACTGCATCTCGATGCCGAGCCCGTCGCACTTCGGGCAGGCACCGGCGGGGGCGTTGAACGAGAACAGCCGCGGCTCGACTTCTTCGATCGTGAAGCCAGAGACAGGGCAGGCGAAGCGCTCGGAAAATATGATCCGCTCGTGCGTGTCGTTCTTGTTCTTGAGGATTTCCTTCTCAGTGCGCGCGGCATAGCCCCCAGCCTGTCCCGCCCCCGCAAGGGTGGGCGGGGCGCCAGCCTCATCGTCAGAGGCTTCCCCATCGAAGGCTTTGCTCATGGCGGCATCCGCTTTCGCCTTCAGCGCTTTCGTTCGCCCAGCACTCCGCCCGGTTTCCCCTGCCTCTTGCAGAGTGGGGTTAGCGGCGGGGTGGCCTTGCCGTCCGGCAGACTTCAGCGGCTTGTCGGCGAATTCGGCGATGGCGAGGCCGTCGGCGAGTTTGAGGGCGGTTTCCAAGCTGTCGGCCAGCCGCGAGGCGAGATCGCCCTTCACGACGAGGCGATCAACGACGACATCGATGTCGTGCTTGTATTTCTTGTCGAGCTTGGGCGCGTCGGAGATTTCGACGATGTCGCCGTTGATCTTGACGCGCGTGAACCCCTTTTTCTGCCACTCCAGCAATTCCTTGCGGAACTCACCCTTGCGGCCGCGCACCACGGGGGCGAGCAGATAAAGCCGCGTGCCTTCGGGCAGCGCTAGAATGCGATCGACCATCTGGGTAATTGTCTGCGCTTCGATGGGCAGGCCTGTCGCGGGG
>JANYHP010000095.1 GCA_025359005.1 Hyphomicrobiaceae bacterium
CATGTCCATGCCCGCCTTGATGGCATGATAGAGGAACACCGAGTGCATCGCCTCGCGCACCTGCTCGTTGCCGCGGAACGAGAACGACAGGTTTGAGACGCCGCCTGAAATATGCACCAGCGGGAAGCGCCGCTTGATCTCGCGCGTCGCCTCGATGAAATCGACACCGTAGTTGTTGTGTTCCTCGATACCAGTGGCGACGGCGAAAATGTTGGGATCGAAGATGATGTCCTCGGGCGGGAAACCCACCTCCTCGGTGAGGATCTTATAGGCGCGCGTGCAGATCTCGACCTTGCGCGCCTGCGTGTCCGCCTGCCCCTTCTCGTCAAACGCCATCACCACGACGGCGGCGCCATAGCGGAGGCACTTTTTCGCCTGTTCGCGGAACAGCGCTTCGCCCTCTTTCATCGAGATGGAGTTGACGATCGCCTTGCCCTGCACGCACTTCAACCCGGCTTCGATCACCACCCATTTCGAGCTGTCGATCATCACCGGCACGCGGCTGATATCGGGCTCCGACGCGATCAGGTTGAGGAACGTGACCATCGCCTTCTCGCTGTCGAGCAGGCCTTCGTCCATGTTGATATCGATGATCTGCGCGCCGTTCTCGACCTGATCGCGCGCCACCGCGAGCGCAGCGGGATAGTCGTTCGCCTCGATCAGCTTGCGAAACTTCGCCGAGCCCGTGACGTTGGTACGCTCGCCGACATTGATGAAGGCCGAGCCTGAGGGGGAGGTGGTGGTCATGGATTGGCCTTGCTAACGTCGAGGCGAATGTGCTTCAGGGGTCGGACAGATGCGATTGCATCGAAATCACGGTCATTGTGGATAAGCGTGAGATCGTTTGTCAGCGCATAAATCGCAATACAGCAATCGAGCGCACTTCGGACAGTCTTCCCCGCGACCCTGAGTTCGAAATAGAGCCGCGCGGCATCGCGCCACAAGTCGTCCGGCGTTCGAACAATCGTGAAAGTCGACACTCGGACACTCATGACGTTCCAGGCTGCTTCGTCCCTGCATCCTTGCAGGAGTTCGAGCAAAACCGGCGGCAGCAGGACAACACGCCGCTCTCCCGTCGCTGACCGCATTCTGGCGGCAACCGAACCCGTCTTGTCACGCAGCATTTCAAGCCAGACCGACGTATCAATGGTGGCCGTCATCTTGCCCACCTGCCCGCAACGCTCGGTAGTCGTAGTCTGCACGGATCAAGTCTTTTCCGGCAAGTTCCAACATTCCCTCAAGCGGCGTCTTGGCCTGCTTTGCAGCAACATAATCGCGCAACGCGCGCTCGATCGCCGCGCGCTCATCCGTCTCGCCCGTCGCCTCCTGCGCCGCCTTCACGAGGTCGTCGGAAATGTCGATTGTTCTATCCATTGGACAGTGCCTCAAACATCGATGGTTACGCCCAACGCCCGAAGCTCGCCTTCGACAGCGCCTACTGCCGGCTCAAGTTTCGCTGCGCCTTTCTCAGCGACTGAATGAATACACGCGACGTCGAGACGGCGTACAGAGGCCAATCCCTCGTCACCCCCGTGCACGCTTATGCCGCTTTTCCGCGACCCAAGCGGTTCAATATTTTGCTTTACGCGCGCGCGCAGCTCAGCACCCGCCGCAATATAATTCAATGTTGAGAGTTTAATTTCCACGGCATCATCAACCCGCCACGAACTCTTCGAGGCCGGAGAGGCGCATCTTGGGCGCGATCTTCGGAATTTTTCGCGGGGCAAACTTCGCCACATGCTCGCGCACGTGCGCGATGTGCGCCGGCGTGCTCCCGCAGCAGCCGCCGACGATGTTGACGAGCCCGTCCTTCGCCCAGGGCTCCAACGCACAAGCCATGTCGTGCGGGCTTTCGTCATAGTCGCCCATGGCATTGGGTAGTCCCGCATTCGGGTAGGCCGAGACGAGCGTATCAGCGACGCCGGCGATCTCCGCAATGTAGGGCCGCATCAGTTCGGCCCCGAGTGCGCAGTTGAGCCCCACTGAGAACGGCCTCAGATGACGCATGGAATACCAGAACGCGGTCGCCGTCTGGCCCGACAGCGTACGGCCAGAGCGATCGGTTATGGTGCCGGAGATCATGATCGGCAACGGTGTGCTGGCGCGATCAAAGGCCTCCAAAGTGGCCACGCCCGCTGCCTTGGCATTCAGCGTGTCGAAGATCGTTTCGATCAGGATCACATCGGCGCCGCCCTCGATCAAAGCGAGCACCTGCTCGAGATAGGCATCGTGCAGTTCGTCGAAGCTGGTATTGCGGAAGCCGGGGTTGTTGACGTCGGGCGAGATCGAGGCGGTGCGGTTGGTGGGGCCCACGGCGCCGGCCACCCAACGCAGTTTTCCATCGCGCTTCTCGGCCTCGTCGGCCGCCTGCCGCGCCAGTCTGGCCGCTGTCACGTTGATTTCGCCGCTCAACTCTTCCATGCCGTAGTCAGCCATGGAGATCACTTGCGCGTTGAACGTGTTGGTCTCGATGATATCGGCGCCGGCGTCGATATAAGCCGCGTGAATGCCGCGAATGATGTCGGGCTGCGTCAACACCAGCAGGTCGTTATTGCCCTTCACGTCGCGGTGCCAGTCCTTGAAGCGTGTGCCGCGATAGCCGGCCTCATCCAGTTTGAAATTCTGGATTTCAGTGCCCATCGCGCCATCCATGATCAGGATGCGTTCGGCGGCAATCTTATGCAGCGCCTTAATCCGTTCCGCTCGCGTGCTCATGCGTTCACCGCCTTCTTCATCTCGACGGGACGCGCCCTGAGGCCCAGCAGGTGGCAGATCGCGAACGAGAGGTCGGCACGGTTCTGCGTGTAGAAATGGAACTGGCGCACGCCTTCATCGACGAGGCTGGACACCTGTTCCGCACAGACTGCTGCGCCCACCAACTGCGAGGTGCCGGGGTCGTCGTCGAGGCCTTCGAAGCGGCGAGCGAACCAGGCCGGGAACGTGGTGCCGACCTTGCCGGCGAATCCGGAGACTTGCTTGAAATTGTGGATCGGCTGGATACCCGGCAGGATCGGACACCAGATGCCGGCGGCGCGGCAGCGTTCGACGAAGCGCAGATAGTGCGCGTTATCAAAGAAGAACTGGGTGATGATGCGCGTGGCGCCAGCGTCCACCTTCGCCTTGAGGTGATCGAGGTCCTTTTGCAACGATCCGCTTTCTGGATGCATTTCGGGATAGCCGCCGACGGAGATGTCGAAGGCGCCGACTTTCTTGATCCCGGCAATGAGATCCATGGTCGTCGCGTAGCCATCCGCGTGCGGTGTATAGCGCGCGCCGATGCCGTCCTTTGGATCGCCGCGCAGCGCCACGATATGGCGCACGCCCGCGGCCCAGTAGTCGCGCACCACCGCATCAACTTCTGACCGCGTGGCGCCGACGCACGTCAAATGCGCCGCCGGCCGCAGCGTTGTTTCGGTGACGAGACGGGAGACCGTCGTGTGCGTACGCTCGCGCGTCGAACCG
>JANYHP010000103.1 GCA_025359005.1 Hyphomicrobiaceae bacterium
CCGTTGCTGCTCAATCCCGGCGATCTTGTGGCCGCCGTCGAGGATATTGCCGCGTTCGTCATGCCGCCGCTTGTCGCGGCGCAGAAGGTCAAGTCGTTTGCCAAACGATGGAAGCCGGGTGGGCCTTGGAAAGCGGTGCGAGGCAAACGTTAATTGCCGGTCAACCTGCTCACGACGCCGTTTCCTCCTCAAGATCAGCCCTGGCCATTGCCTCGTCGTTCTGCTGCTTCAACCGCGCGCGCCATTCGGCTTCGATCTCCCCGTCGCGTCGACCAAATGTGAACATCGTCGTGATGACGGCATCCATGTCTTCGGGTGGAATCCGGCCTTGCTTGCGAAACCAGCGACGGCGCATCCGAGTAATGACGGTCATGATTGAGACCTTTCAGCGATTGCTGTTGATAAATCGTCCCTGATGACGTGTTCGCCCGCGTGTCTCATGATGCGACGATAAAATGACCGAAACTTTCGTGCAGGGCTTCGACAACTCACATCGGTCAATGTAGCGTCGGCCGCCGAAACACCGCGTGAATGGGCAACCGAACCATCCGGCACCAAATCTGCAACTCCATCGGCGTCGGCCTCAGTTCACCGCGTTCCACGGCCTCGATGATGTCGGTCGACAAGCCCATGCGTGCCGCTACGTCCTCTATCGTGAGTTCCATCGATTGACGCGCCGCACTCAGATGCGCGCCGATGATCGGGTAGAGCCTTCGCAGCATGCTCATGGAACACCTCCAACTCTGGTAAATGCAGCAGATCATGTCACGGGTGTGGAGAACTGTAAGGGCACCAGCTTGCGGTCATGCGCGCTGTTTTCGGGGATCGAAAGCACAATGGCCGCTCAAACCCCACTATAACAGCGCCCAGTGCGCGAGTAGCGTTGACCCGCGGGCGGGGGGGCCATGGCACCCTCGCTGCAGCTAAGCGAGCAGATCTTCCTTCCTAAAGCCTGATTGCACCATCTGCATCTGAGCAGGATCGTGACTGTGGACGAGGGCCATGGCGTCCTGGGTGCTGCCATGCAACCAGGTATCGAATTGCACTTCTTGCGTCAGGATTACCGGCATGCGCTCGTGATTGATCGTTGACACCAGCGCATTTGGCAATGTCGTCATGAACGCGAACACGTCGAGTTCGACCGGATCGCCATTTTTCTTGATGGGTCCCTTGTATCGTTTCCAGATGCCGGGGAACGCGAACAGCGGACGCGGTTCGTCGCCCTTCAACGCAAACCAGTGCCATGTCGCCGGCGTGATCTCCTTCGGTTCGGCAAATGATGTGGCCGGTACCAAGCAGCGACGTAACCCAATCGAGTCCTTCCAGGACGAACTGACCAGCACCTTGTCGTCACGCACATTGGTCACACGCTTCGGTGCGCGATCCTTCTGGTTGAGCACGAAGCCCCAGCTCAGATCGACCAATTCCCTTTCACCATCGGCGCTGGCACGGATCACCGGTGCCATCCGACCTGGAAAAATCGCGGGTAGGGGATTGCCCTGTTGCAAGCGGTTGTGTGGCACTCGGAACAGCCACCCCACGGCGTCGCGCGCCATTGTCAGTGAGTAGAGATTGCACATGCGTTGACGCTAATCGTCATCGTTGGCCTTCGCAACGTGCACGTCATCTTGATCCTCAAATCAGCCGCTCACCGCGCCAGCACGACATGGGTGGCACGCTCGGTCAGCACATGTTCCGTGGTGCGATATCCAAGGGAACGAAGATCGATGCCGTCAAACAACGCTTCGCCCTGACCAAGCACCACAGGCGCCACTGCCAGATGGATCTCATCGACATGGCCAGCGCGGATATATTGCTTCACGGTTTGGACACCGCCGCCGATCTTGATGTCCTTTTGCCCCGCCGCTTCCCGCGCACGCTGTAATGCTGCTTCGATACCATCCGTAATGAAGTGAAAGGTCGTACCGCCCTCCATCTCGATCGACGCGCGCGGATGATGGGTGAGCACAAAGGTCGGCGCGTGATAGGGCGGATTGTCACCCCACCATCCCTTCCATTGCTCATCTGGCCATTCGCCTCGGATCGGGCCGAACATGTTTCGTCCGAGGATGAAGGCGCCGAAGCCCTCCATGGCCCGCCGCGCGAACGCGTCGTCGGAGCCGGTATCACCGCTGGCATCGCCACGCATTTCGTGGAAGGTGCGGGTAGGGAAGAACCACTGGAATAGTTCCAGCCCCCGCTTGCCCACCGGGTTTTCCAGGCTCTGCTCTGTTCCCGCTGCGAAGCCGTCAAGCGACACCCCGAAACCCGCCACCCGGATCCTTGCCATACCATCCTCCGTTGAGTCGGATTGCATTTTACGATCAGTGGGCTATCCGCTCCAAACCGTTTGTGCAGAGCTGTAGAGCAACCCCTTGTCTAAGTGCGTGTTCCTGATATGTTCTTGGTTCTGGAGGGAACATGCGGGGCTATGCAGGAGACGAGACGACGGGCTTTCAGAGCCCGGCGCAGGATCACATCGAGGCGGTCATCGATCTGGCGGCGCACCTCGATCTGCGCCGGCCACACATCTATCCCGTCCGAGTCGTGGGGCAATCATTGTCGGCGCGCGGCATCCGGCACGGCGACGTGCTGGTCGTCAACGCCGCCGCCGATCCCGTGGCCGGCAAGGTCTGTGTCGCCATTGTCGATGGTGACGTCATCCTCGCCACACTCGCCTTCAAGGATGGCGGTTGGTGGCTGAAACCATCCACGCGCGAGCCAAAGCCCGTCGCCGACGAGGTGGAAATCTGGGCCATCGTCGAAGCACTTGTGCGCTTCAAGGTGTGATCCATGCTCGCACTGATCGACGGCAACAGCTTCTATTGTTCCTGTGAGCGGGCGTTCGATCCCAGACTCAAAGCTAAGCCAGTCGTCGTGTTATCGAACAACGACGGCTGCGCCATCGCCCGCACGCAGGAGGCCAAGGATCTGGGCGTCCGCATGGGCGAACCGTTTCATCTGGCGCGGCGGCGGCCGGAGTTGGCATCGGTCATCTGGAAGAGTTCCAACTATGCGCTCTACGGCGATATGTCCCGGCGTATTTACGAGGTGCTGTGCCAGCACGTTGCTGCCGTCGAGCCGTATTCCATCGACGAGATGTTCCTCGATCTTGCAGGCGAGCGCGATCCAGTCGCTTTATCGGTCGCGGTACGTGCTGCCGTTCTCAAAGCAACCAAGATTCCAACCTGCGTCGGCATCGGTCCCACCAAGACCATCGCCAAGCTCGCCAATGCGGTGGCCAAGAAGGGCCATGGCGACAGCGGTGTCGTTGACCTTAGTGATGTCCATGCACGGGCAGATCACTATCGCCATATCGCTGTGAGCGAGGTGTGGGGTATCGGACCGGCAGCGGCGGCAAAATTGTCAGCGCGTGGTGTG
>JANYHP010000106.1 GCA_025359005.1 Hyphomicrobiaceae bacterium
TTTGGCCATGCCGCGCGTGCTCCAGTGCGTGGCGTCAGCGGGTTTCGTCTCGAGCGTCTTGACCACGATAGCCTCGATGCGGTCATCGCCGATCTTGCGCGGCGCGCCGCAACGCGGCTCGTCGTCGAGGCCATCCAGCCGATGCTCGGCGAAACGCTCGCGCCAGATGCGCACTGTCTGACATGGCCGCGGACCGCCCGTCCTGCCATCAAGGCGGAGGTTGCCAGGCTTGACGATCTGCGCACCGCCACCAACCTGCGCGACATACTCTTCCGGTGTGGGCCCCGCAAATGCGCGTTGAGGAAAAGCAAGCAAGGCAAGCCTCGACGAGAAAAACCTCGACATAGGTGGCTCGTTCGGGAGGATCACGAACGAATAAGGACAGACATGTTGGCGCGATGAGCAATCGCTTTCTATCGATACGGCTGAGTGTCGAGGTTTCGGTCAGCGTCTCGGGCGCCGCTTCGACCGGCACGTCATAAGCGACGACCGGTTTCTGCTTGGCGATGGCCGCAAGGGCGGCCGGAAACGTGAAGTCACCGAGAAAATACTTGACTGGCAGCAGGTCGGCTGGGCGCTCAGCAGGCCATTCGCGAGCGCCACCAGTAAGGGTCGTGGCCGACTGGAACGCGAAGCGTCCACCCCGCACAAGTCCAGGGGCAGCAAGAGGGATGCCCATCGAGCGTTCGATCCGGTTTCAGGATTGCAACCGCGTCGAGGACAAAAGAAGTAGAAAGGTTCGGGCGCGGCGGCTTCACGCCAAAACTGTCATTGCCCGCCGCTCATGATCAGACCGGCGAGGCGCCCGGCCGACATGCCATCGATAGGGGTATCAAAGACCTTGCGCCCTGATTTCAGAATGGCAACGCGTGTTGCCACAGCGACAACGTCAGCCATGTTGTGGCTGATCAGGACGACCGTGTGCCGCGTCTCGCGAAGGCGGCGGATCAAATCGAGCACCATGGCCGTCTCCCGAACACCCAAGGCGGCTGTCGGCTCATCCATGATGATGACATTGGCGTTCCATCGCAGCGCCCGCGAGATCGCAACCGCCTGACGCTGCCCGCCGGACAACCGTTCGACGGGGGTCGACATGTCATCGATGCTGACTGCGAGACGCTTCAGATACGCCTCTGCCTGCTTCGCCATGCGGGCCTTGTCGAGCACCCTCAGAAACCGGCCCAGCAGAGGCCGCGTTAGTTCGGCCCCCATGAAGATATTCGCCGTGATCGAGAGCCGTGGGGCCAGGGCGAGATCCTGGTAGATCGTTGCGACACCCTGCGCGAGCGCGTCTTGCGGAGAGCGAAAATGCATGCGGCGGCCAGCGAGCATGATCTCGCCGCCACTCGCGATCTCCGCTCCCGACAGGACCTTGATGAGTGTAGACTTGCCGGCGCCGTTATCGCCGCAGATGGCGATCACGTCGCCGGAATAGACGTCCAGGTCGACGCCGGTCAGGGCCTCGACCGCTCCGTAACGCTTGCTCACGTCGCGGAGCGAGAAGAGTGGCGAAACTTCAGTCAACGGACACCCGCTCTTGCGTCGGCGATTGCAGGTCACAGTGACTAAAGGAGTCACCGCCAGTAGAACGAGCGATCAGACGCCTATTTGAGGAACTGCTTCACATTCGACGCGTCGACAATGATGGCGTCAGTAAAAAGATAAGGCCCCGTCGCCACGGCCGATGCCGGTTGCTTCTTGACGGCGATGGTGTCGACGGCGTCGACAGCTTTCGCGGCCATGTCCTCGAACGGAATAGCGACGGTCGCGATGAGGAGGCTCTCGGGATCGGCAATGCGACGGTAGGTCTCGGCCCCGCCATCGACGGAAACCAGCGGGATCTGGCCCTTCTTGACGCCCTGCGCCCTCAGCAGGTCATCGACGATGTAGGCCTGCCCATCGAACGAGGCCCAGATGCCGCCGACCTTGCCCTGGTTCTGCAGCAACAGCGCCTGCACCCCGGCGCGAACGTCATCGCGCCAACTTTGTGTCCGCGCCATCGCGTGCTTGGCGATTTCCTTGACGGCGGTGTTTTCGGAGAGCGTCGCGTCGAGCACCTTGCCGCGCACGCGGGTGGCAAGATTGCCTTCGAAGCGAACCGACAGCAGATTGCCCGTGTAGCCCATCTGACCGAGCAGATAGAGTGCCGCGTCAGCGCCAACCTTGTATTCATTCGACTGAATATCGAAGAGCGTATGCGGGCCCGCACCCGACATAACCGTGATCACTGGGATACCCTTCTCCTTGGCGGCCTTGAACTGCGCGTCCGCCTCGACGGGCTTGCCCATGCAGATGACGATCGCATCGACCTTCTTCGAGATCAGCGTCTCGAACTGTTCGACGTGCTTTGGCAGCGCGCCTTCCGAATTGAGCAGCGTCGCAGTCCAGCCTTTGGCCTTGGCCCCGGCCGCCACCGCATTGGCGCAGCGCGCATGCGTTTCCGACGAGAACTGAAAGCCGATCACGCCAAGCTCGAGGGCTGCTGCGCTGAGCGACGACAGTGCGAGTGTCAACGATACCGACACCAACAATTTTCTGAGTTGCATTGCATATCTCCACGGGTTCGCTTGGGCGTAGATCAGACCTTGAATGCTGCATTCTGCATGAAGCCAGCCGACAGTGCGACCGAACCGATAATCACCGCGCCGAGGACGATGTCCTGGGCGTAGTAAGGCGCGCCAAGCAACACAAGTCCATTGCCAAGCGACTTCAGCACAAGGGCAGAGAGGACAGTGCCTGGCACATTCGGATGGCCCGGTTCGAACATGGTCATGCCCAGCAAGACGGCGGCGATGGCATAGAGAAAGAAATCTCCAGCCATGTTGGGGGCAGCCGATGACAAGTTTGCCGCCAGCAGGATGGCGGTTATGCCGGCCAGCACGCCCGCCAGGATCATTCCCAACCGTTTCATGGACTTGGTCGCGATGCCCGCGAGGCGCGCCGCCTCCTCGGCCTCTCCAGTCGCTGTCATGTGCGCGCCGGTCTGTGTCGATTTCATCAGAAACAGGCAGAAAATGCCGACGAGGACGAGACTCCAGATCAGATTGGACACGCCGAATGTGGCGCCGCGCGCAATGCCGGTGAAGCCTTCGGGCCAGCGGCCGACGAAGGCGACCCCCTGCGTGATGTAGAAAGAGATGCCCTTTGCAATGGCCGCCGTGCCGAGCGTCATGATGAGCGAGGGAACCTTGAGCACTGTAACGCCGAAGCCGTTCGCCGCGCCGAGTGCAGTGCCAATGGCAAGAGCCGCGGCAACGGCGATACCTGGCGATTGCCCCGCCTGAATGCACCAACCGGCCGTCACCGCTGCCAGGCTTGCGATATCGGCGATCGACAGGTCGAGCTCGGAGACCGTGAGCGCCAGCGCAAAGCCAAGTGCGAGTATCGCGAGGAAGCTCGTTTCCTTGACGATGTTGAGGAGGTTGCCGGGGCTGGAAAAATTGGGCGCCATGACGAGAAAGAACGTAATGACCCCGGCCCCCGCCAAAGCCGTGCCGTAACGTTGCAGGATGGCGGCGATACGTGGCGGCGACCCGGCCGCCGGCTGTCGTGACATGTCTCTCAGTCCCCCACCGCTCTTCTACGACATCCCGGAACACCCGCGCAAATCGCGCACCCTCAAACCGCCGGGTGCTGCAGCGCTGACAGGTGATGGCTGATGGGAGCGACGGCCTGTTCTGCCGTTCGATACAGTTCAAACAAGACAGTGTAGGCGGCATGTCGCCCCGGGTTCGGTTCAAATGTTCGGTCCACGCCGACCAAAGCCTCCTGCGCGATATCCAAGCTGGGTTGGACGCCAAGCGCCGTCCAGGCGATCAGTGCAGCACCGATCAAGCCGTGGTCGTCGCTGTCGGTCGTCACCACGCGACGCCCGATGACGTCGGCTTTAATCTGGCACCAATGCGGACTGGCAGCGCCACCACCGCCAAAACGGATTTCCGCGATGCGCGCACCCATCGCTGCCTCTGCCCTTTCCAGAACGATACGGTTGAGAAAGGCCACGCCCTCGAAAACGGAGCGCGCGAGATCAGCGGGGCCATGCTCGCGCGACAGCCCGATCCAGGCGCCGCGCAGAGAGGGGTCCCAATAGGGCACGCGCTCGCCACTCAGATAGGGAAGAAACAGCAGCGGCTGCGACGATTTGGGCATCGCCCAAAGGTCTTGCAGGGCAGTGTCGACCGCCAGCGCGCCATCGAAGCGCGCACCGACGACCTCAAGCAGCCAGCGCAGCGTATCCCCACCAGCGAGGCTCGGGCCGCCCAATTGCGTCATGCCCTCGGACCAATCGACGCTGAGCAGCCCCTCGGCGAGGCCACCTTGCGCACTGACAAGGCCGAGAACCTCCGTGGTGCCGGACAGATTGTACGCAAACCCAGGCCGTAAAGCGCCAAGCCCGGCAACGCTTGCGAACGTATCGTGCGCCATCGTCACGACCGGCACATTGGCAAGCCTGGCAAGGGCACCCGGCAGGTCGGCGCGAACGCGGCCCATGATCGAAATAGGCTTGCCAAGGCACGGGATAATTTTCGGATCGATACCTGCTGCATCGAGCAGTGAGCTGCCATTGCAAGGCTCTGCGGCGGCGGCAAGCCGGGCCATCGAAACCGCGTCACTGGCACAAATCCCGGTCAGCATCGCATTGAGATAGTCTTTCGGCTCCAACACCCACGCCGACCGCTCGTAAGTCTCAGGATGCGTGATCCGCAGCCACCAAAGCCGCGCGAGTGCATGAAAGGCGTTGACCTGCGGTGTCTCCGGGTGCGTTGGCGGCAGGCGATGCTGCAGGTCCGCGAGCGTTGCCTGCGACCGAGTGTCTGACCAGAGATGAGCCCGGCAGATCGGCTTGATCGCGCTGTCGACGAACACCTGCGTGCGTGTCATCCCTGAAATGGCAATCGCCGCGACCATCTCGAACGCGGCCGGCGCATCCCGGCCAAGTATCGTCGCCCCGTTGATCAGGGCAGCCCACCACTCGGCCGGATCAACGTCGTGGCTGCCGTGCCCGGACCGGACCAGGTGTGTGCCCGAACTCCGGTGCAGCGCCCGCACCACGCCGCGTGCATCGACGAGCGCCATGCGCAGGCCCGAACTTCCAAGGTCACACGCCAGCACAGTGCCCGGGTGTCCAGCAAGTGATCCGGTAGGCGGCGCGGGGCGGGCCAGCGTGATCATGCGGTGGAAGCCTCCTGTTTGATGTCGCGGCAACGATACCTGAAAGTCAGCGCCTGCAGTATCCGATTGGATCGTTGCCCTCGGTGAGCCAAACGACCGAGACGGCGGCCCCCGATCGCCGGCAGCGCGCGCCGGACGCACGGGGCACCCCGCCGCACACGCCGGCCAGCACAAAGCCACGGGACGGCGCAACGGCGGCCAGCCCCTCGCGTGAGAATTTAACGATGTCAAAGAGCGCCGGTTGATCCGGAGTGTTTTCTTGCAGTTTAACACGCTCTGGATGCAGGGGGATAAGATTGCATTTGTTCTATGTATGTTCTGAAAACACCGGCAATATGGGCCTTTCGAGCACCTGTTTTGCGCGCGCTGGAGGCTCGGGTGGGCATCTATCCCCGCTAAGCGCCAATTCGACCGAGCGGCACCTGCGCGGCACCTGCTTGCACCATGCGATGGCCGCCGCTATAAACCCCGTATCTCAGACATGAGAACCCTCGCGTAGTGCGCACCCTTGGAGGCCGCGCGGGGGAACGATGCTTGGCCGATCGGCTGTGGGGCAACCCATATCCGGGCAGCCGAGCCTATTATTTTCGGAGAAACAAAGCCATGGCACTTACAGAATTGAAAGCCACGGCGCGTCCGCGGGCCGGCAAGGGGGCCGCTCGCCAGGTGCGTCGTGAAGGTAAAGTCCCGGGCGTGATTTACGGCGACAAGCAAGACGCCGTGATCGTCGCGCTCGATAGCAGGGAACTCGCCAAGACCATCGGCCGGGGCAAGTTCCTTTCGACGCTCATTACGCTTGATGTCGACGGCGCCAAGCAACGCGTCATCCCGCGCGATGTGCAGCTCGATCCGGTCAAGGATCATGCGCTCCACATCGACTTCCAGCGCGTGGGACCCGGCGGCAAGATCCGCGTCGACGTTCCGTGCCGCTTCATCAACGAAGCTGCTTCCCCCGGCCTGAAGCGCGGCGGCGTGCTCAACGTCGTGCGCCACGAGGTGGCTGTGATCTGCTCGGCGGATGCCATTCCGGCATTCTTCGAATTCGATTTGACCGGCATTGAAATCGGCCGCTCGATCCACATCTCGGCAACCACGCTGCCAGACGGCGTGCGCACGATCATTCGTGATCGCGACTTCACCGTGGCGACGGTCGCCGGCGCCAAGGCACCGGAAGAAGAAGCCAAGACGACGACGGCGGATGCTGCAGCACCGGCCGCCGGCGACGCCAAGGCGGCAGCACCTGCGGCCGCAGGTGCCAAAGCCGCAGCCCCCGCCGCTGGCGGCAAGGCCGCGGCCCCAGCCGCCAAAGCTGCCGCCAAGCCGGCCGCGAAGAAGTAAGCAGCGACATCGTACGGCACGAGCGCAGAGCCTGCGTCGCGTGCCGTACGAATTCCGCTCCCCTCCGGGTTGGCAACTCTTAGACCATCAAAAAACTGAGGGGTTCGGGGAGCTGCGCTCCCCGAGCGGGCTTGGGCGGCAGCCCTGTTTGCGCGCAGCGCAAAACGCCGCCACCACTCACGGTGGAAACCCATGAAACTCATTGTCGGCCTCGGCAATCCGGGCTCGGAATACGCCCACCACCGCCACAACATCGGCTTCATGGCGCTCGATCGCATGGCTGATCGCTATCGACTGCCGCCGTGGCGCAAGAAATTCAACGGCCTCGTCACCGAGGGCGATATCGGCGGCACGCGCGCGCTGCTGCTCAAGCCGCAAACCTACATGAACGACAGCGGTCGCGCCGTGCAGGAAGCAGCACGCTTCCACAAGGTCGACCTCGGCGACGTCATTGTCCTGCACGACGAACTCGACCTCACGCCGGCCAAGCTGCGGGTAAAAACCGGCGGCGGCAATGCCGGCCACAACGGGCTGCGCTCGATCACCGCCACCATGGGCAACGACTACGTCCGGGTGCGGCTGGGCATCGGCCATCCCGGCGCGAAAGAGCTGGTGCATAATTGGGTGCTGGGCAATTTCGCGCGTGCTGATCAGTCCTGGCTCGACGATGTGCTGGACGCTATCGCATCGACAGCGCCGTTGTTGGCGGAAGGCAGGTTCGAGCGCTTCCAGACCGACGTGGCGCAGGCGTTCGCGCCGGAAAAGTCGGAGAAGTCGGAAAAATCGGGCAAAGACGCTTTGCCCGCGCGCTCGGCCACACCTTCGGCCGAGGCAGCGCCAAAGCCCGCCCCGCGCCACCCCGCCGGCGACCGCGGCAACAAACAACAGAACGCCATCGCCGAGAACCTGCGCAAGTGGATGGCGGCGAAAGAAGCCAAAAAGCACTGAGACACAGCGCGTGACGGTGACGATTGTTCGCGCCCGGTTGTTCGGCCGCTCTCGTTCGCCCCTCGACGGCCGTGGCCGTGCCATGCCATGAGCGATGGGTCATGCTTTTCCGGCTCCACCAGACCTTGGCGACACACACCCATGCGCTCACTCCTCTTCGTGCCGGCCGACAGCGAGAAGAAGATCGCCAAGGCGATGTCGGTCGGTGCCGACTGCCTCATCCTCGACCTTGAAGACAGCGTGGCGCCGGCGCGCAAGGCCGCCGCGCGGCCGATGGCGGCGGCCTTTCTGAGAGCGGCGCGCGATCGCCCCAACCGGCCCAAGCTCTACGTGCGCATCAACGCACTCGACACAGCTGAGTGGCCCGCCGACCTCGACGCGGTGATGCCCGCCCGCCCCGATGGCATCATGCACCCCAAGCCCCGCGGTGCTGAGGACGTCGACCGTCTCGCCATCGCGCTCGATCATGCGGAGGCCAAGCACGGCATCCCGACGGCGGCCACGCGCATCATCGCCATCGCCACCGAAGTGCCCATGGCGGTGCTAACCTTGCCGACCTATCTCGAAGCGAGCAGCCGCCTCGAAGGGCTCACCTGGGGCGCGGAAGATTTGTCCGCGCTGATGGGCTCGTCGGCGACGCGCGAGGCGGGCGGCGGCTGGACCTCGCCCTACCGGCTCGCCCGCGATCTGTGCCTGTTCACGGCCATGGCAGCTGGCCGCCAACCAATCGATACGGTGTATGTGGATTTCCGCAACACAGAAGGCCTCGCCGAGGAATGCCGCCTCGCCGCCCGCGACGGGTTCACCGGAAAGATGGCGATCCACCCCGATCAGGTCGCAACAATCAACGCAGCCTTCACGCCCACGTCTGCCGAGATCACCTGGGCGCATGAGATCATCGCGCTGTTCCGCGACAACCCCGGTGCTGGCGCGCTGTCGCTGCGTGGCCAGATGATCGACCGCCCGCACGCCGTCCGCGCCGACCGCATTCTGATACGGGCCAAGCTGGCAGGGTTGTGACCGTCGCCCCGCCAGCGACTTTCGCGTGCCGGTTGCCCTGATCACCGCTCACTCAGATCATGCACCCTCACCGTAGCCACCAGGGGTCGGCGTTTCAATAACGATCGCATCACCGGCCTCCAGCAGCACTTGGCAGCAGCCGCCAAGTTCCTCGGTCACGCCACTCGCGCGGCGCACACTATTGCGTCCAACCAGGCCCGGCGAACCGCCATTGAGCCCGAACGGCGGCACGCGACGGTGTCCGGTGAGCAGCGCGCACTCCATCCGTTCGAGGAACCGGATACGCCGATAGGTGCCATCGCCGCCGCGCCACCGTCCAGCGCCCCCCGATCCCCGCCGGACATGGAAATCCTCAAGCACGACAGGATAGCGAAGCTCCAGGACTTCCGGGTCGGTCAGGCGCGAGTTGGTCATATGGGTGTGCACGCCGGATGTCCCATGCCAGCCGGGGCCGGCCGGCGAGCCGGAGCAGATCGTCTCGTAATATTGGTAGCGATCGTTGCCGAAGGTCACATTGTTCATCGTGCCTTGCGCGGCCGCCATGGCGCCGAGCGCACCGAACAGGCAATTGGTGACGGCCTGTGAAACCTCCACATTGCCCGCCACCACCGCGGCCGGATACTTCGGCGACAGCATCGAGTTCTCCGGAACGATGATGCGGATCGGCCTCAGGCAGCCGGCGTTCATCGGGATGTTATCGTCGACCATCACGCGGAACACGTAAAGCACGGCAGCCCGCGTCACCGGTTCTGGCGCATTGAAATTGTCGGCCCGTTGCGGCGAGGTGTCGGTGAAGTCGACGGTGGCTTCGCGCCGGATGCGGTCGACACGGATGGCGACCTTGATCCGGCACCCCTGGTCCATCTCGTAGTCGAAGCTCGCGTCGTGCAGGCGATCGATGACGCGGCGCACGCTTTCTGCCGCGTTGTCCTGAATGTGCCCCATGTAGGCGAGCACGACGTCGACGCCGAACTGCGCAACCATCTTCCCAAGCTCTGCCGCGCCCTTGGCATTGGCCGCCATCTGGGCCTTCAGGTCGTTGACGTTCTGGATGACGTTGCGCACTGGATAGGTGGCACCGGTCAGCACCGCGACCAGCTCTGCCTCACGGAACTGCCCGGCATCGACCAGTTTCAAATTGTCGATGTAGACGCCTTCTTGCTCGATGGTGGTGGCGCGCGGCGACATGGACCCCGGCGCGATGCCGCCCACATCGGCGTGATGGCCGCGGCTCGCCACCCAGAACAACGGCTTGGAGGTATCCTCGCCGAACACGGGCGTGCAAACCGTGATGTCGGGCAAGTGCGTGCCGCCGTTGTAGGGAGCATTGATCGCGAACACGTCGCCGGGCCGGATGACCGGATTGGCGCGAATGATGCTCTCGACGGACCGATCCATGGACCCCAGATGCACCGGCATGTGCGGCGCGTTGGCAACAAGGCGCGCGTCACCATCGAAGACCGCACAAGAAAAGTCGAGGCGCTCCTTGATGTTGACCGAGTACGCGGTGTTCCGTAGCGCCACGCCCATCTGTTCGGCAATCGACATGAAGAGGTTGTTGAAGATCTCCAGCATGATCGGATCGGCTTCGGTGCCGATCGCCTTACGCCGCACCAGCGCCGTGCTGCGCGACAATACGATGTGATTTTTGGCCGTGATCCGTGCCCGCCAGTCGGCTTCGACGACGATTGTCTGGTTCGGTTCGATCAGCAGCGCCGGGCCGGCAACTGCGTGCCCCGGAGCGAGATCGTGTCTGAGATAAACGCCCGCGTCCTGCCACGAGCCTTGGCTGAACATGCGCGTCTGCGACACCGGCTTCGGCGTTGTCGCGACCATCGGCAGCGACGGTTCACTGAACCCCGCGCCGCCACCGATCGCCTCGGTCTGCACGGCCTCGATGACGACCGGCTTGGTTTCGTCGCGAAAGCCGAACAAGGCGAGATGCGCCGCCTGGAAGCGCTCAGCCAGCGACGCGGCTGTGTCGTCGGGACGCCAGCGCACTTCGATGGGGCTGTCGCTGCCTGCGTACCGCAGATGCAGATCGGCCACCAATTCGATCGCTGATGGCGCGACGCCCTGGCGCGCCACCTCCGCCATGGCCTCGGCGCCCAGGCCCTTTTCGAGCGCGCCGATCACCGCGCCGACGCCGTCATCAAGGGGTTTCTCGACAGCCTTTTGCCGCGTCGCACGAATGGCGGCGAGCCCCATGCCGTAGGCCGACAGCAATCCCGAGAAGGGGTGAATGAGCACTTCCGTCATGCCCAGATAATCGGCAACCAGACAGGCGTGCTGGCCGCCGGCGCCACCGAAGCAATTGAGCGCATAGCGGGTCACGTCATAGCCACGTTCGACGGAGATTTTCTTGATCGCGTTTGCCATATTGGCGACGGCAATGGCGATGAACCCGTCGGCGATCTCCTCCGATGTTTTGCCGGGAATGCGAGCCGCCAACTCGGCAAACTTGGCGTGAACGGCGGCGGCGTCCAGCCTCTCGTCGCGGCTCTGCCCGAAGATCGCGGGAAAGTAATCCGGCACGAGCTTGCCCAGCATGACGTTGGCGTCGGTGACCGCGAGCGGGCCGCCGTTGCGGTAGCACGCCGGGCCGGGCTTGGCGCCGGCCGACTCTGGTCCCACGCGAAACCGCGCGCCATCGAACGCGAGGAGCGAGCCGCCGCCGGCCGCAACCGTATGGATGCGCATCATCGGCGCGCGCATGCGGACGCCGGCAACTTCCGTTTCAAAGGCGCGCTCGAATTCGCCGTCGAAGTGGGCGACATCGGTCGATGTGCCGCCCATATCGAAGCCAATGACCCGCTTGAAACCCGCAGACTTTCCCGTCTCGGCCAGCGCCACCACCCCACCCGCGGGACCCGACAGGATCGCATCCTTGCCTTGGAACAGGCTTGCCGCTGTCAGACCACCCGACGACATCATGAACATCAGACGCGCGCCGGAGCGCTCCACATCCAATTCTTCGGAGACCTGCTGCACGTAGCGAGCGAGGATGGGCGAGAGATAGGCGTCAACCACTGTCGTATCCCCGCGCCCGACGAGCTTGACCAGCGGCGACACCTCATGGCTGACGGAGACCTGCGCGAACCCGATCTGGCGCGCGATCGCGGCCACGCGCTTCTCGTGCGCGGAGTAGCGATAGGCGTGCATGAACACGATGGCGAGCGCCTTGGTGCCTCCGCGCTTCAGGCGCACCAGCGCCTCGCGCGTCAGGGCTTCATCCAACGGCACTTCGATCGTGCCATCTGCGCGCACCCGCTCGTCGATTTCGACGACATCGGCATAGAGCAGTTCCGGCTTGATGATGTGCTTGGCGAAGATGTCGGAGCGACCCTGATACCCGATCTCCAGCGCATCCCGAAATCCACGCGTCGTGATGAGTGTTGTCAACTCGCCCTTGCGCTCGAGCAAAGCGTTGGTCGCAACAGTCGTGCCCATGCGGACGTCGCCGACACGGCCACGCGGGATCGGTGCGCCCGTGGCGAGGCCCAATAGGTTGCGAATGCCCTGCACGGCAGCATCGCGATAGGCGCCTGGGTTCTCCGAGAGGAGCTTCAAGGCGTGGAGATTGCCCAACGGATCCCGCCCGATGATGTCGGTGAAGGTTCCGCCGCGATCGATCCAGAAGTCCCAGGTCGTGTGCGTCATCGTTCCAGCTCGGTGTCGGTCAATGGTCAATGGAGGCGGCTGTCGGACTGCGCCCGACGTTCGGCCTTCGCGTGCAGGTGGCGCGGATCAAAGTCCGAGGTAGACGCGCCGGATATCGGGATGATCGCGCACTTCAGCGGCGTTGCCCGAGAGCACTAAGCGTCCCGTCTGTAGCACATAGGCGCGATCGGCAATCTCCAGGCTTTCGGCAAGTCGCTGCTCGACAAGTAGGACCGTCACGCCCGTCTTGCGGATCGCGACGACGGCATCGAAGATCTCGTCGACCAGCTTCGGCATGATCCCTTGCGACGGCTCGTCGAGCATCAACAGCGTCGGACGTGTCATCAGCGCGCGGCTGATCGCCAGCATCTGCTGCTCGCCCCCCGACAACGTTCCTGCCCGTTGCTGCAAGCGCTCCTTGAGCCGCGGAAACAGTGCGAAAACCTGGTCCAGCGGCGCCTCACGGTCGGCCTTGCCGCGGTGAAGATAACTGCCGAGGCGCAGATTATCGCTGACCGTGAGACGCGGAAACAGGCGCTTGTTCTCCGGCACATAAGCGAGGCCGAGAGCCGTGACCTCATGCGCGGGCATGGTGTCGATGCGCCGGTCGAGCAGCGTCACGGTACCCGACCGTGATTGCTCCATGCCGGCAATGGTCTTGAGCAACGTCGACTTGCCCGCACCGTTTGCGCCCGCCACCACGACGATCTCGCCGGCCGCAACCGTGATCGAAATATCCGAGATGGCGACGAGGCCTCGATACGCTGTGGTCAGCCCTTGCACGTCAAGCAGGGTTTTGCCGGATGCTGCGGGATCATGCTGCACGATGGCGATCCCCCAGATAGGCTTTGATGACGCGCTCGTCGCGCACGACCTCGCTCGGCTTGCCTTCGGCGAGAACTTTGCCGAGATGCAGGACGACCGCACGATCCACCAGCGGCATGACGATCTCCATCACGTGCTCAACCATGATGATGGTCACACCCCGCTCGCGCACCCGCCGGATCAAGTCTACCCCGGCCTTCGCCTCCGCCGGCGTCAGGCCCGTCATCACTTCGTCGAGCAGCAACAGCTTGGGTTCAGTCGCCAAGGCGCGCGCCATTTCCAACCGCCGCTTTTCCGGTGGCGTCAGATCAACGGCCGGCGCCTGTGCACGCCCCGCAATGCCGACATACTCCAACGTTTCGAGCGCACGTATCCGCGCGGTTGACGCCGATGCTGTGCGCATAAAACTGCCGACCATGACGTTTTCGAGCACGCTCATGGTGTCGAAGCTGCGTGGCACCTGGAATGTCCGCGCGATGCCGTGCGCGCACCGCCTCGTGCCGGCCACCGCCGTGATATCGGTGCCATCCAACCAGATCTCACCCGACGTGACGGGAAACGCGCCGGCAATCATGTTGAAGAGCGTTGATTTGCCGGCGCCGTTCGGCCCGATGAGCCCGAGCAGCTCGCCGCGCGCGACGGACACCGACACATCATCGTTCGCCAGCAAACCGTCGAACCGCTTGCTCACGTGACGCACGTCGAGAATGGGCGAGGCGGTCATCGTGCGGCCTCCGGCTTGGCGTCGCGCTGGAACAGACTGAGCACGCCTTCGGGCTTGGCCAGCGCGATAAACATGATCAGCGCACCGTAGATGATGAGATCGACACCATTGCCCGAGCCGCCCATATAGCTGCGCGTGATCTCGGTCATGGGAATGAGGATGGCGGCGCCGACCAGCGGCCCCCACAGCGTGCCGATACCACCGAGCACGGCCGGAAGCGCAAACAGCAGCGAGAAGCGGAACGTCATCACGCTCTCTGGATCGATATAGCCGACGAACGCCGCATAGAAGCCGCCGCCCACGGCCGTGAAGAAGGCTGACAACGCAGCCGCCGCCATTTTCGAGCGGAACACCTCCACGCCCAGGCTCTCGGCCGCCTCGGTGTTGTCCTTGACCGCCCGCCACCAATAGCCCCAGCGGGAGCCCTCGATCCAATAGGTCACGAGCCAGGTAATCACGAACAGTCCGAGCGCGAGATACACATACGGCGCCTTGTTGCGGGCGAATTGCAGCGTCCACCAGCTGTCCCGGCTGATCGGCCACTGGATGCCCTGCGCCCCGCCGACGGCATCCCAGTTGTGCACCAGCAGCAGGCCGATTTCAGCGATGACGATCGTCGCGATGGAGAAGTAGTGCCCTGCCAGCCGAAAGCACGGATAGCCGAGCGCCAGCGCCAGCACCGCCGCAACGCAGCCGCCCGCCATGGCACCAAACCAGGGCGACACGCCGAGCTTGGTGAACAGCAACGACGTCACATAGGCACCGCAGCCGAAGTAGAGCGCATGCCCCAGCGAGATCTGGCCGCAATAGCCGCCGAGGATGTTCCAACTTTGCGCCAGCGCTGCATACATCAGCGTCAGGATCAGCACGTTGAGCAGATAGGCATCACGCAACACAGCCGGCACCGCCACGAAACCGGCGGTCACCGCGAAAAGCACGACCAATTGCCATCGACGAGGTGTCATCAGAGCCTCCCGAAGAGGCCGCTCGGCCTGATAAAGACGACACCGAGATAGAGCAGATAGACCGGGATCGATTTCATCGCCGGCGGCATGGCTATCGCCGCGAACGATTCGACGACGCCGACGATGAGGCCGGCGGCAAGTGCACCGAACACACTGCCGAAGCCGCCGAGCGCGACGACCACATAGGCGACAAGGGCAAAGGGCCCACCGACCTGCGGATGGATGTAGTAGAAGATCGCCAGGACCGAACCCGCCAGCCCCACGAGGGCCGCACCAAGGCCCCATCCGAGCGCAAAAACCTTGTTCCGATCGATCCCGACGAGCGCCACCGCCCCCTGGTCCTCACGTGTCGCCTCCAGCGCCTTGCCGAAGTCCGTGCGGCTCATGAGAAGATAGAGACCGGCAAACGCGAGTACGGAAATCAGCCCGCCATAGACCTGCGGCAGCGGCAGGAAGACACCGCCGATGGAGACCGTCCGGCCGCCCAGCCAGGAGGCCGGAATGGAGCGATAGTCCGGCGAGAACAGCAGTTGGCTCACTCCTTGGATGAGGATCGCAAGGCCGAACGTCGCAAAAATCTGCACCATGCCGCTGTTTGTCTTGGCCCGCATGGCGAAGCGCACGACGCCGAGATAGACGGCCGCGCCGAACACGAACATGAACGCGATCACCAGCGGCATCAGCAGAACCGGATCGACACCCACGATCGCCCACAGCCCGAAGGTTGCGTACATCGCCACCATCAGGAACTCGCCGTGGGCGAAGTTGACCACGTCCATCAGACCGAAGATGAGCGAGAGGCCCACCGCGATGAGTGCATAAAGCAACCCCATCAGCAGGCCACTCGCCAGCACCTGGAAGAACGCCTGCGCCGTCATGCGCACGACCTTTCATTGTGCGAGACGAGAAAGGCGTCCCGAACCGTCGGTTCCATCACTGTCATCGGCACCGCGTCACATCGGCCACTTGGCCGGCGCAGCCGCAACGCTCTTGGGGAAAATGGTCACCCACTTGCCGCCGATGTACTGAATGAGCACCGGGTCGGCATCAACATTCTGCCCGTCCGCTCCGAACGCGACCTTGCCCCATGGCATGATGGTCTGGTCGCCGGGAATGGCGGTCGCCGCGAGCGCCGCGCGGACCTTTTCGCCGTCCGTCGACTTGGCCCTGTCGATGCCATCGGCCAGCACCAGCATGGCCATGAACTGCCGTGCGGTGTTGTCGTTGAGATCGCGGTTGCCGCGCGCCTTGTACTTGTCGTTGACGTACGTGATGGATGGGCGCTTGCCAGCCATGTCGAGTGCGAAGCTGGCGCGCGAGATCAGCCCGTCGAGCTTGTCGCCGACCGCGTCGAAGACGGCCTTCTCGGAGAATCCTGCGGCTTGGGCAACGATGTTCTTCGGCTTATAGCCGAGTTCGCCCATGGTCTTGATCAGCAAAATCGCGTCTGTCGTATAGCTGGACGGCAGCACGACATCGGCATCCGCCGTCTTGAGCTGCTGGACTTCCGACGTGAGCGTCGGGCTGTTCGCACGATACTTGATGTCGGCGACGATCTTATAGCCCCGCTCGGCCGCCAGCTTGCGTTGCGTGTTGGAACTATCCGCGCCGAAAATGGTATCTTCGTAGAAGAGCCCCAGCGTCTCGATCTTGGTGCCGGACGCCTTCTGCGCGTCGAGGAAGTCGAACATACCCTTGGAAAAGAATTCGTCGTGGGCGGCAGGGCGGAAGAAGAACTTGAGATCGCGTCGATGCAGGCTCGGCGACGAGCTATCGGCGCACATGAACGGCACGCCGTATTTTTCGCACGTGACGCTGACGGTGTTGGACACGGCGGAGTGATAACAGCCGATGATAGCGGTGACCTTGTCCTGGGTGATGAGGCGCTCGGCTTCCGCGCGGCCCTTCTGCGGGTCGGCCTGATGATCGGCGTAAACAAGCTTGATCTTCGCGTTGCCGAGCCCCATTAAACCTGCATTTTTCGCGCCCGGCAGCGCGACCTCGTGCATGCCGTTGACAATGTCCACGGCCGTTTCGAATGCATTCCGCGCATCGACGCCAACCTGCGCGTTCGCACCCGACATCGGGTAAAGTGCACCGATGACGATTTCGGCGGGCGCCTGCGCGAATGCCGGGCGTGCCGTCACTGTCGCGGCGGCGGTGCCGATGAGGACATGCCTGCGATTGAAACCTGTCATGGCTCTCTCCCGAGTGGTCACGTGAAGTTGGCGTTAAAAGACGGCATATTCGGAGTTTCGCCGGTCGGTGACCAGCATCGCCCCCGGCGCGTGGGTGATGGCAAAGTCTGGCTTGGCGGCGGCGATGGCGGCCTGGGGTGTCACGCCGCAAGCCCAGAATACTGGTATCTCATCTGCATGCACGTCGACGGGATCGCCGTAATCGGGAACTGCGATGTTGCGAATTCCGATCAGGCCGGGGTCACCGATGTGGATCGGTGCGCCGTGCATCGCCGGAAAGCGCGAGGTGATCTGGATGGCGCGGATGGCATCGGCCGCCTTGAGCGGTCGCATAGACACCACCGTCGGGCCCTGGAACGTGCCCGCCGCCTGCGTCGAAATCGAAGTTCGGTACATCGCAACGTTGGCGCCGCAGGCGACGTGGCGCAGCGTGATGCCGTCGTCGAGCAGTGCTGCCTCAAAGGTGAACGAACAACCGAGCACGAACGAGACGAGATCGTCACGCCAGACATCGGCAACGTCCGTAGGCTCATCCACCAACGCACCATGGCGCCAGACGCGGTAGCGCGGGATATCGGTGCGGATATCGAGGTCGGCGCCGAGTGCAGGAATGTGTGGACTTCCAGGATCGGATATCCCGATCAGCGGACAGGGCTTTGGATTAAGCTGGCAATAGCGCAGAAAATCGCCGGCGAGATCCTTGGGCAGAACCACGAGGTTGCCTTGCACGAAGCCATGCGCCAGATGGGACGTATGTCCGGTGAGCGTGCCGTTCCGCGCCGCCAAGCGCACATCGATGCCCAACGCTGGCTTCGTCGCGATATGCCCTGCTGTCCCATCCGCCATAGCATCCACCCGCCCTTGACCTGCCAAGAGCAAATCACGGGGCGACGATTAGCGATAGTCGTATTTGGTGATGGCGATCGATCAACAACCGTTATCGCAGATCAGACATTCATCCGTGCATATTGTGCACCGGACTCGCCGGCGGCGATCGCCTCAGCCATCTGCGCGATCTGCTCCACCAGAACGCCACCGGGCGCATGGGCATGCGTGGCCGTGAAGACAAGGTCCGGCAGCTGGATGTCCGTCGCCAGCACCCGCAACTCGCCGCGTTCGAGTTCCTTGGCGATGACGGTCGGAGGAATAACGCTCACGCCAATGCCGTCGAGCGTCATGCGGACGATCGTCGACAGCGACGAATTGGAGTAGATCCGCGGCATGGCACGGCCCGCGCCGGCCAACACCTGGCGCAACATGATGTATGGCCGCGTGGTCTTGGGGTAGGTGATGATCGGCTGCGCGGTCAATTGCGTGAGCGAGATCGGTTCGGGTCCGAGGTCCAGTTTCGCCCCGGCGACGAAGGCCAACGGATAGCGGCAGAGATCGAGATTGACCATCCGCGGATCGCTGACCGGGCCGAGCAGGAACGCCAGGTCGATCTGCCCCTCGATCAGCGCATTGCGGAGATTGGGCGACACGTCGACCTCGATGTCGAGCGTCACGTTCGGGTAGGTCGCATGCACCTGTTCGATCAGCTCAGACAGCCACGTGTGCACGATCGTTTCGGCGACGCCGAGCCGCACCACCCCGCTCAGTCCCGCCGGATGCGCGACAGAGCGTGTAATATCGGCAACGAGCCCAAGAATACGTTCGGCGTAGTCGAGCAGTTGGCGGCCCTTCGGCGTCAGCACGGAACTGCGCGCGCCACGCTCGATCAATTTGACGCCAAGCTCGGCCTCGAGATTGGAAATACGTTGCGAGATTCCGGGTTGCGTTGTGTTGAGGCGCTCAGCCGCGCGCCGGAAATTCTGCAACTGGGCAACCCAGTAGAACACCTCGAGGTCGCGCAGATCGAAATTCATGATTGCCCAGACAGTGGTGTCGGCCACAACCGACGCGCGGACGCCATCACACGGCCACCACTCAGAGCCGACGCCCGTCGCGATCCTGAGCCCAAGGGCGCCGATAGCAGCGTGTGCAAGAAATTCATCCCCTTACAGGGGGACCAGCTCGGTGCCTTGTCAAGAATGACGCGCAGAACGGCCGCGCAGCGCCACACCCTCGCCCACAGCATCTCCGCCTTTCAAGCCGAGGAAATGGCACAGGTCCGCATCCTCGCGCGGCACGTCTTCAACCCTGCACTCAAAGGCGAACCCGCCAGCAAACTGACGCCAGGCGTCGATGTTGCGCCACGGCACGGCGATCAGAACGGGAACATTTTGCGCGACGGCCTCGGCGATCAGATCACGGAAGCCGCCGCCCTCGCTCTCCGACTTCCCGAATTTGTTCACGATGAGCAAATCTGGACGCGCTGCAATGGCCTCCCGTGCCGCCGCCAGCGCGCGCAGAAGTTCGCCGGGATCGAGCCGACACCCCCGCGCGCCGGCACCGCGATCTTCGGAAATTTGGATGCACTGCCCACCGGACAGATCGTCCAGGATCATATCGCATCGTGGCCGGTCGGCGCGCCACTCGTCACGCTGAATGAACCCCGCCAGCGACAGCCCGTGCTCTGAAAGGCGGTTCGCAATGCGACGCATCACGACGTCGATATCTCGCCCTTCGTGATAGAGGATCGCAACGATCGGTGCCGAGGCAAACAAGCCACTCATGGATACGCCTTCCGTGCTTCTGTCTGCTCAGCTTTCACTGTTTGCAACTCGCGACACCGGGTCAAGCCGTAAGCCCCCTGCGCCACTTCATTGCGCTGCCGATTGCGACAAGATCTGCCGCCTTCAGCCTCTTGCGCGCAAGCACCATCACAATCCCATTTTCGACGGCGAGGTGGCGCTGCTCTCTTGTCGCGTAGTCGAGGATCACTGCACGCTCTGCCCTGGCATAGTGCGTCCAACCCGCTCTGTGCGGCTCTTTCAGAAGTCTCAAAATGCTTTCGACGCTCGCCTCAGACCACTTGTGATCGTCGCAGAGTGCAGCCAGCAGTTCATCCAACCTGTCACTCTCGTGCGCGCGCCTCGTGAGCATCGGAAACAGGTCTTCGTCCTCGTCGCAGTGATGCAGGCGCAGATCGTTTGCAAGATAGCTGGCCGCCGTATCCGCGTCATTGAGTTCCGCACGGCCGGTCTCAGCGAACCGCTTCAGCGTCGCGCAAACCGCGCGATGGCGCTGATGGTCCGCAGAAACATAATCCAGCGGCTGCGCCAGCAGGGCCGCAGAAAGGTCCTCGATGATCAGTCGCTCGTCAGGCGAGGCCGACTGTGGCGGGTCAGGGATGGTCATGAGCCCGACCTGGCCCCCCTCGGCATGAGCAGTCCTCATGGCGACCCGCAGTATGGTCTGAGCAATCCTGCACGAGTGCCCATTGCAAAATGCACTGCAAAACAGCACGTCCTGGAGCCTCGCTCTTCTCGACCACAGTCATGAGGGCAAGCCAATCCTCATCCGCAGCCTGCGACGTATAGCGCCCGACGGCTGCACTGACATACTCAGCGGGCGCCTCGTCAAAACGGCTCCCCGCTTCCAAAACCTTGGCATAAAGCACAATGTCGCCGATAGCGTCCAAGGCTGCTGCCGCATTGGCTCCGACTGCGAGGCTGGTAAGAATCGCACCAAGTTGCAAAGCAGCCTCCTATTGAACGAGCGGCGTAGCACTGGCGGCCAAATCAACGCCGACAATCTCGGCGCGCCCGGCAAGGATGCCGATATACTGCCGGATCGCTTGACGCCGCACTTTCTCATTCAGCCATGCCGCGATGCGCTCCCGAACCATCTCAAAGGGCAACGCGGCACCCTCGATACGCCGATCCAAGGCCACGACATGGATGCCAAAGCGCGTCTCGACCAGACCGAGGTCGCCGGCTTTCATCTCACCCAGTGCCGCCTCGAATTCCGGAACGGTTTGCCCCGTGCCGACTTGGCCGAGACTTCCCGCCACTTTCCCCGATGGACACACCGACAGTGTGGCCGCAAGCTCTCCAAAGAGC
>JANYHP010000110.1 GCA_025359005.1 Hyphomicrobiaceae bacterium
TGCTCTTTGTTAAGGTCGTCGACCTGATAGCCAGCGTTTGCAGCGAGGCGGACCCCGTTGAATTCACCAGCGTAGCGAGCGCCAACGCCCCATTCGACGCCGAAGTTCGAAGCATTGGTTGCAGTCGTGTCGATGGTCTGCGCTTCACGCTTCAGGTTCGGACCGTATGCAGCCAGGAACTGGAAGCCCGCCAAAGTCGGCGACTGCCACTTCAAGCCCTGCAGACGGTTGGCCCACGGACCTGCGCAGCCACCATCGGTCGCCTGTGCGATCGAGATGCCAAGTGCATTGGTCGTGGAATTGCGGAACTTCAGACCGCCACCGTTGCAACCGGCGCTGTCGCCGACGGCATGAGCGATGCCGCCGATGTCGGGCGAGCCCGTGGCAACTTCGTTTGTGACGCGGCCGACGGTCATGCGGCCGAGACGGGCCGATTCCATCCACCAGTTCGCATCGCGCAGGCGCATCGCGTAGTCATCGTTGCGCAAGCCAAGCTTGCTGCCGCCGATGTCCTGGGTCTGCGAGAACGTCGAGGTGCGCGACTTGTCTGCGATATCGAGAACCAACGAGTAGCCGGCCGACAGGTCGCCGCCGATTTTCGCGTTGCCGCGGAACCCGAAGCGGGTCTGCAGGTTGTGGTTGCCGTAGCCGATCGTAGCGTTCGAGCGCTTGCCGTCATCCCAATACGTGATCGCCTGGTTCACGAGGCCCCAGACTTCGAGCGAAGTCTTGCGCGTGCCCTTGCGGGCCGCCGTGGCTTCGAGTTCAGAGACGCGTTCTTCGAGATCGGCGCAGCAGTTGCCGCCGAGATCGGCAGCGAAAGCCGAACCAATGCTCAGCATCATGCCAGCGGCCACTGCGAGTGCAGCGAGGCTGCTGTTCTTCATAAGTCCCTCGTTCATGAGGTATCTCCAGTAAGAGTTTCAAATGCAGGAAGCGACACGCGCAGTCCGGCGGCTGCTCGCGCTCGATCCGAGACGCACGCACGCGCGTGTGCGCTTACGTCGTGGATTGAACGCGCTCTTAAGGACGCAACGATTACTTGTTAGGTGCGGCTACTCTGGGCGCCGGACTTGCTTCCTGCCGCGCTGGCGTTTGGCTGAGAACCTTGATCGAGGCTTCTCGGTCCAACACATCCAACGAGCTGACCATGGAAGGTCCTGCCGCACTGATACTGGAGTTGGCTATAAATTGAGTCGGGGGGTGCGCAAACACGGGCAAGCGCGATCTGAGGCAAACCGACAGAAATGTGGCGCCTTTGCAACGCTGAGGCCGGCAGGCTTCGAAACATCAATGAAACCGGACTCTTGCCGAGCGTTGCATTTACAAAATCAGCGCCGTTCTGGCGCAAGAACAGCAAGAACAAACATTAACGGTGCAAATCTGCCGCGGTTTTTATAGGCCACGAACCGGCACGTGCGACGGCATCACGACTTCGCCGCGAGCAACGCCAGCCGTCCCCATTCGTCGAGTTGCAGCCGCGCCAGCAGCGAATACGCGCCCTTCTCGGCACGAAAGATCGACGCCTCGCCTTCGCGCACGTCATACCATTCCTTGCCGAACGCCTGCGCGATGTTGGTCCGGTGCGTCACGATCAATCTGTTCTGGCCCGTTGGCGTTGGCGCCACCGTCCGCTCGCGCAAGTACACCGCGCGCCGTCGTTGCTCGTTGGGCGACACCACCAGCGAGCCCTCCGTCAACTCCGTCACCGGCTTTGCACCCTTAAAGCCCGCCAGCACCGCCGTCTGGTAGGCGCGATTGAACCGGCTCGTCAGCACCTCGCCGAACGAGATGCCGATGCGGCGGAACGTGTCGCCCAGCGCCCGGGCCGACTGCTTGCCTAGATCCGTCAACGGCTGTTGCGCCTTGACGTTACGGAAATTGAGCGGATCGATGTCCGCCTTGTCGGGGTCGGCTGCCGCATGCCGCATGACGACCACCAGCCCGCCTGCCTTGAGCGCTTTGAGCAACTCGACATCGAACGGCTTACTCTGCGCCCATGCCGACTGCGGCAACGTCAGCAGAGCCCACAAGCAGACGAGGGAAACGACGCGGAACGGGTGCATGAACGGTAAAATCCTTGGCGATCGGCTGACCGGGCGTGAGCGCCGTGCCGCTGATGCTTTTTCAGGCGCAGTTGTGGCCGGGAATGTGTCAATTTGTCGAGTGCGCCGCGGCGCGCATCGCCACATATTTGGCTGATCTGTTAAGGGTGCCATTCGCCCACCACCCCACCAGCGTCCCGCGTCTCCCCCTGTTGCCCGCCGGCGGCACTCGCCTTAAGACGGCCCCCATGAAGGCCCCCACGACCGCCCCCATGACCGCCCCCGCCAGTTCGTCCGCCACCCTCGACTGGTCCGACGCTGCCGCCCTGATCCAAAAAATGCGCGCCGGCGACCGCCGCGTCACGAGCGCCGTCGTCACCGAGTTCGAAAAGGCATCGCCCCGCACGCCCGCGCTCATCGCCGCCTGCCGCCCCTATCTCGGTTCAGCCCTGGTGGTCGGCTTCACCGGCCCCCCCGGCGCCGGCAAATCGACCCTGGTCAACGCCTACGTCGAAGCCCTGCTGGCCACCGGCCTGTCTGTCGGCATCGTCGCCGTCGATCCTTCCAGCCCGGTATCCGGCGGCGCCGTACTCGGCGACCGCCTGCGCATGACGGCGACCCTTGCCGACGATCGCATTTTCATGCGCTCGCTCGCCTCCGGCGGCCATTTGGGCGGCTTGAGCCCCGCAGCGGTCCGCATCATCGATGCGCTCGACGCAGCCGGCAAGGCCATCATCATTCTCGAAACCGTCGGCACCGGCCAGAGCGAGATCGACATCGCCGAGGTGGCCGACGTCCGCGTGGTGCTCGCAGCCCCCGGCCTCGGCGACGACATCCAGGCGATGAAATCAGGCCTGCTCGAAATCGCCGACATCCTGGTGGTCAACAAGTCGGATCGGCCCGGCGCCGACGAAAC
>JANYHP010000115.1 GCA_025359005.1 Hyphomicrobiaceae bacterium
GCAGGTCACACCATCAGTCTGGGCGTGTTCGGCGATGGACCACTGGGTGAAAGTGCCGTACGCCTAAACGCCATGGGTGCGGAAGTCGTCAACAAGTGGCTGACTGGGGCAGAAATCGCCGACGCGCTGGCACGCTATCACGTAGCGGTGTTGCCCTATATCGAGGCGAGCCAGTCGGGTGTCGCGGCCACAGCATTCGGGGCTAATCTCCCGGTCGTGGCGACACCTGTAGGCGGACTGAGTGAGCAGGTGGCCGACGGCAAAACGGGGATCATCGCGTCGGACGTTTCTGCGCCCGCATTGGCGGCAGCGGTCGAACGCCTGCTGGGCGATCCCGAATTCTACAGCGGCGTTGTGCACAGCATCCGGCGGGCCAGCCGCCATTTTTCGATCGATTTTTTTGCCACGGATTGTGTTTCAAAAGCCTGTCTCGGTGTTGCGGCACGGGAGGCCAAATAGAGGCGACAATAGGTGCTGCTCAGGCGTTCGACTTGAGCCTCTGGCGCCAGTCGTCGAGAAGGTCCGCAAGCGTGGCCGACAAGGTAATGCCGGGCGTCCAGCCGAGAATATTGTGGGCGTGCGATGCGTCCCCGAGCGTTTGCTCAATGTCGTTGGGGCGTACCCGTTGAGGGTCGATTTCGATCTCGATGGGCGTCGACGACAGAGTGCGCAACGTGTCGAGGATGTGGCGAATGCTGATAGCGCGGCCTGAGGCTAAGTTGAAGACTTCGCCCGGCGGTAGTGAGCGGCCGATCTGCAGTGCCCGGATGTAGGCAGCAACGACATCGCGGACATCGAGAAAGTCGCGTCGGGCATCGAGGTTGCCCACGCGCAGGACAGGGGGTTGGAGGCCTGCCTCGATGCGCGCGATCTGGCTGGCGAAGGCGGACGCGACGTAGGAGGCAGTCTGGCGCGGACCTGTGTGGTTGAAAGGCCGGAAGCGAATAGCGGCCAAACCTTCATAGCTGAGTTGACCGATTGCCAGATCGGCGGCCGCCTTGGTCGTCGCGTAGGTGCTCATCGGCCGCAAGGGCACGGTTTCGGTGATCGGACCAGCAACCTCGTTAAAAGACGCACCATAGCATTCCGAGCTGCTGGCATAGAGAAAAAGAGCGTCCGGACGGATTTTGCGCAAGGCCTCGGCGAGGTGTCGCGTGCCGTCGACATTGATGCGCCAAGCTTCATCGGGGGCGCTGCGCGCGCGCGCGGGTTCGGCCACCGCGGCCAGATGCACGATGGCAGTCGGGCTGCTTTCGCGGACGAAATCAACAAGGCTTTCGGTGGCGGCCAAGTCCAGGTGACGGTGGATGATGCGCGGTGCCGGCCCGCCCGGGGCAGCGCGCTGCAGCCCGCGATCGGCGGAAATGAGCGCGGCATCGGGAAAGGCCTTGTCCAGCGCGGCCAGCAAATGGCCGCCCACGAAGCCTGAGCCGCCCGTCACCAAAATGCGTTCCGAACGGTTCATGAAGCCTTGCCTCTTGAAGCACCGATCGCTCTCAGGCTTTGGTGCTGCTTTCGGGGGTGCCTCTCGGCTGCGCTACGCACGGCCGCGCTTGGTCGCCAAACGCTCCATGTCGGCGTCCACCATCTCGCGAATCATTGCTTCCATGGAGATCTTCGGCTCCCAGCCGAGCGTCGCGCGGGCCTTGCTCGCGTCGCCCAGCAAGATGTCGACTTCAGCGGGGCGGAACAATTCCGGGTCGATGACGATATGGTCAGCGGCCTTGAGGCCAACGTGGGCGAAGGCCACTTCGCACATGGCGCGCACGGTCGTGGTCCGGCCGGTGGCGATCACGTAGTCGTCCGGCTTTTCCTGCTGCATCATCAGCCACATCGCGCGGGCGTAGTCCTTGGAGTGGCCCCAATCGCGCTGGGCATCAATGTTGCCGAGCCTGATCTCCTTGGTGAGGCCAAGCTTAATGGAGGCGACGCCGTGGGTCACTTTGCGGGTGACGAACTCGATACCCCGCAGCGGCGATTCGTGATTGAACAAGATGCCGCTGGACGCGTGCAGCCCGAAGCTTTCGCGATAATTCACCGTCATCCAATGGCCGAACAACTTGGCGACGCCGTAGGGCGAGCGCGGGTAGAACGGCGTCTTTTCAGACTGAACCGGCTCCTGCACCAAGCCGTACATTTCCGATGACGAGGCTTGGTAGAAGCGCGCTCGCGGCGCTTCGAGGCGGATGGCCTCCAACATATTGACAACAGCGAGGCCGGTCACGTTACTCGTCAGGATCGGCTGCTGCCATGATGAACGGACGAACGATTGGGCTGCGAGATTGTAGATTTCGTCGGGCTTGACCTCCCGGATGGTGCGGATAAGGCCAGAGATGTCGAGCAAGTTGCCGTCGACCATTTTCACGCGATCGGCAATCCCCAGCCACCGCAGGCGGCCGTCATTGACGTCGGCCATGCTTGAGCGGCGCACCAAACCCCAAACCTCGTAGCCCTTGTCGAGCAATAATTGAGAGAGATAGGCCCCATCCTGGCCCGTAACGCCGGTAATAAATGCGCGCTTCATCTGTCAGCCTCGAAATTCTACCAATCAGTGTGGGGTGGGTAGGCGCCCAGCATCCATTCCGGGCCGTCATAAGTGACAACCGGGGCGAACGCAACGGACCGGGTGCGCTCCTTGGGGACAAGCCGACAGCATTGCCGTGTGATATCGGCGTGCTGCGTCGATCTCCAGGCCGCGCCCCGAACGGTGATGACGGCGAGCCGAGGCAGCAGCGATTCGCCGGTTCGTCGGCTGGCCGATGTGCCGGCTCGAGTACCACGCCGGAATGCTCGATATTTCATGCGGTTAGTTTTGGATGCATAAGCCGTGTCCGTGGTGTGTCCGTAGGGGTTGTTATGCGGTCCGTTTCGGGGTTTGCTCAAGCCTTGCAGAGTAGTTCATCGAGACAGCATAGGGCGCGCGATGCCGAACCACCCACGTTTCAAACCGTTCAACTTCCAGCGCTGGATCGATGACAACCAGCATCTCTTGAAGCCGCCAGTGTCCAACAAGCAACTTTTCGACCAGCAGACGGGCATGGTGGTGATGATCGTCGGCGGGCCCAATCAGCGTGTCGATTTCCACGATGATCCGGTCGAAGAGTTCTTCTATCAGCTCCAGGGCGACATGCTGCTCAAGATCGCGGAGGGCGGAAAAATCTACGACGTTCCCGTGCGAGAGGGCGAAGTGTTCCTGCTGCCGCCGCACGCGCGCCACTCGCCGCAGCGACCGGTGCCGGGCTCGGTGGGGCTGGTGGTGGAGGGCACGCGGCGGGACGCCGATCGTGACGGGTTCGAGTGGTTCTGTTTCAAATGCGGCGGTCTGGTGCATCGCGTCGAGGTGCAGGTGCGCGACATCGTTAAGGATCTGCCGCCGCTGTTTACCGCCTTCTATGGCGATGCTGCCAAGCGGACCTGCCCGTCGTGCGGCACGCTGCATCCCGGCAAGGAGCCGCCGGCTGGCTGGGCTGCGCTGTGAGGTGGACCATTGCCGCCGAGCAACGCACCGCGCCGCCGGCCGGTGACGCGTGATCGCGACAGCGGGTTTGGCGCAAACGAACTGGCCGCGCGTCGCGTTGCTGCTCGCGTCCGGCATCG
>JANYHP010000119.1 GCA_025359005.1 Hyphomicrobiaceae bacterium
GTCTTGCCGGGCTGGTTTTCTGGCAGACGCTGCGGGTCATACGAACCGCCGACGACGAGTATATGCGGCGCTCATGCGCGATCCTCGCGGTGGCTGTAACGGCTCAAATCGGGCTCGGCATCTGGACGCTGCTGGCACACGTGCCGCTGCCGCTGGCGCTCGGTCATCAAGCGACAGCGATGCTGGTCTTGGCTGCAGCAGTCTGGCATCTTCATGCACTGACACGACACTGAGAACGCCGCGCCACGCGATGCGCCGGAGCCGAGCGATGCCAACGACCCACCTCGTCTTCGATCTGGACGATACGCTCTACCCAGAACGTGACTATGCGATCGGTGGCTTCAAAGCAGCCGCCGCCTGGGCGTGCGCCGAACTCGGCGTTAGCGTGGATGTCGATGCGATGACCGCGTTGCTGGATGACGGGCATCTCGGCCAATTGTTCCCCAAAGTGCTGCGTGCCGCCAGGCCCGATCACAGCGCTGACGACTTGAGGGCCTTTATCCGCGCCTATGGACAACACACGCCTTCGCTCTTCTTGTTTGCCGACGCGGCAGATGCGCTCGATCACTGGCAACCGCGCGTCAACCTTGGACTCATCACTGACGGCCACGCGCCAACGCAGCAATCCAAGATCAATGCCCTGGCGCTCGCGCCACGCTTCCGCAAGATTGTCCTGACGGGCGCCCTGGGACCGGATCGCGCCTTCCACAAACCGCATCCGCACGCGTTTGAAATCATGCAGGCGACCCTCACCAAGGTCGGCGCCGGGGACCGTTTCGTCTATGTCGGCGACAATCTCGCGAAGGATTTCATTGCCCCAAACACGCTTGGCTGGACGAGCGTCCACATCGATCGACCCGCCCATCGGCATCACCGCATTCACAAGCACACGCAAGCAGCAGCGGGCGGGGCGCCGCACGAAACGGTCTCAAGTCTGGCCGAACTGATCACGCTGCTGGACTGACCGTTATTTGCACTGAACACCGGCGATGGCCGTGCGGAAGCGCCGGGCCATCTCGTCCACCAGTTCGTCGAACACACCCGCCTTCGCAGTCGGATAGGTGACCGTCCAGACATCGAGACGGCGGCCTTCACAACTGAAATGCACGCGCTCGTAAAAAGTCGTCGTGCCGCGTGTGCCGGAAAGAACGTACCAGGTGGCTGCAATCCGATTGTATTCGAGGTTCGCATCCTTGTAGCTGGCAGCGATCGCCCGGCTGCGCAAAGCTGAGACTGACGCATTGTCGAGATTTGGAAACGTGGCGACCTGAAGCGCGGCGCTGCCATCGGCGCTGGTGAAAATGCGTCCTGCGCGTTCTGCCGTCCGATCGCGCAACGCGTCTGTCGGATCGCCGCCGGCGACCGGAAAGACGTCGGCAGGATATTGGAATATAAGTCCGGCGCGCTCGCCCTGGTAGGTGGTCCAGCGCGTCGCATCCGAAGCAGCGTTGGCGCTGCCGGACGTAAGGATCGGGTAAAGGAGCGCCGGCAGGGCAAGGCCGAGGCACCGGAGCGCACAAAGCAGATTTGATGCCATGACATCCATCGTCCAGGCATGCGATATTGACTGCATGCAACCAGTCCACTCTTCGGTATGAACGCGTCGAGGTCGCCCTTGAAGAAGCCCCGGACGGCCAAGCCGCGTGCCACAGCTATAGCCTGTATCGAGACGGACGAGCACGTCAAAACCGGTGTCGGTGCACTGCGTCGCAAATGCCAGCACATGCGCAAGGCACATGATATTGCCGGTGATCCGCCCTTGCGCCGCCGTATCGGCGGGTTCGAGGGCTTGGTGCGGATTGTCAATGGGCAACAAGTGTCGGTGGCGAGCGCTGCGGCCATATTCGCCCGTGTCGAAGCGACCATCAAGCCACTGACGGCCCGGAGGCTACTGGCCGCATCCGACGAGACGCTGCGGGGCTGCGGCCTTTCCAGGCCGAAGATCAGGACCCTGCGTGCTGTCTCGGAAGCGGTGGAAAGCGGGCTCGTTCTGGACTCTCTGGCCGGCATCGCGCCTGCGGAGGCAGCCGCCAAGTTGACCGCGATATCTGGCATCGGCCCGTGGACGGCGGACATCTATCTCATGCTCTGCCTCGGGCAGGCCGACACTTTCGCCCCTGGCGATCTTGCATTGCAAATTGCGGCACAAATGCTGATGAACCTCGAAACGCGCCCGACGGCGAAGGAAATGGCAATTATCGCCGAGCGCTGGCAACCCTGGCGCGCCGTGGCGGCCCGATTGCTATGGGCCTATTATGCCGAGACCAAAAAGCAGGGCGTGGGGGTGCCAGTGTAGGGAAAACGCGGCCACTGGACCCTATCCTCGCGCCATCATCACGCGGACACACGGATCATCACGCTAAATTCGAAAAGTTCGACAGCGCACCCGGCGGCCATTTCGCGTATAGTCCCGGGCGGGTGGCCACGGCATTGCCATGAGGTCCGACCACAGTCGCAAGAGGAGGTCTCCAATGAACTCATATCCGACTTCGAGCACGACTGTGCGCCCATCGCCATTCATCGTGCTGTTCCTCGGCAAAGTCGCGCTGCTGTTCACGACGATCGTCGTGGTCTGGGCGCTCTATGCCTATCTGCATGCCTATCGGTTGGAATGGCTCGGGTGGTTCTATGCCCACCTCACGCCGCTGACCAACGGGCTATATGGGGTGGTTGAAGCCCTTTTTTCCGGCGACACGCGCTACAAGATCCGCGCGGCCATCACCGATGATCTCGGACAGCGGTCGCTGTTCCTGCTGTTGCTCACGGCGGTTGTCGAGTTGACGCTCTATTGCCTGTTCAAGCTCGCCAAGGCCGTTATCGCGACGCTGCTCGCGGGCCGGCGTCAGCCACCACGGGTCGGCAATCTGGTGCGGCGCTGACGCTTGCAGCGATCAGGCGTTGCCCCGGTCTTCGCGCCAGATACCGAGCTTGTCCTGCACGGCGCGATCGGAGAAACTGAATAGCACAGCGTCGCCATCGACCTCGTGCACGACAGGCTTCCAACTCGGCACAACGAATACGTCGCGTGGCCCCCATTCCAGCACGGTTTCGCCCACACGCGTGCGACCGGTGCCTTCCACAGCGGTGAACACCGTCGCATCCGTCGAGCGATAGCGGCTGCTCTTGAAGCCCTTCGGCAGCAACTGGAGGCATGCCGCAATCGTCGGCATGGCGAAGTCGCCGTTGGTGGGGTTTACATAGCGCATCTTGATGCCGTGGCAAGCATCCCAGGCTTGCGATTTGCGCATCTGCTCCAATGCTTCGCGCGACCGCGCGTAGGGGTAATTGAAGATCGGCGACGTCGTCGCGCCGCGCTTCTGGTCCACGGGAAGCATATTGGCGCCGAAGCGGGCGAGTGCATCCCCCTCCGGACGGTTGATCGGCTGCTCGTCTTCGGGCAAGTGCTCCAGGAATGACGCGTCGAGGAATTGTATCAGCGGGATATCGAGGCCATCGAGCCAGAACATGGGGTCCGGCGAGGCATTTCCGTGATCGTGCCAAGCGCCGGATGGCGTGATGATGAAATCGCCCACCTCCATGCGTGTGCGTTCGCCGTTAACGGCTGTGTAGGCACCCGAGCCCTCGAGGACGAACCGCAAGGCCGACTGCGAATGCCTGTGCGATGGCGCGACCTCATGGGGGAGTACCATTTGCACGCCGGCGTAAAGCGAGGTCGTGACTTTCGATTGACCGCGCAGTCCGGGATTTTCGAACACGAGAACGCGCCGCTCGGCTTCCTTGGCGGTGATCAACCCGCCCGCCTCGATCATCGCCGCGCGCACGGCGTTGTAGTGCCAGACATAGGGGACGCAAGCGCTGGCCGGCTCCGGCGTTACGAGATTTGCCAGATTGTTCCAGAGGGCCGAAATATTCGCCTTGTCAATTTTGCCGTAGAAGGCGCGGCGCGCGGCCGTGTCGACAGGGGCGGTGGATTGTGGGGGCATTGGGGGCTCCGCGCGCAGACACTGGCACGTGCCGGCACTCGCACGTTGACCATTTGTTCGAAAGACACTAGGTGCCGGCGAAAGCGCCTGTCAATCAAGACCTGCGCAGAGGACGCCCGCCGCCTGTGACGAGCACTCCAGCCCTCCGCGCCAGCCGCCTCGCCGCACCAGTCGACGTTCTCGTTGTCGGTGGCGGCAATGCGGCGCTGTGCGCGGCGATCGCTGCCCGTCAAGGTGGCGCATCGGTGCTCGTCGTGGAAGCGGCACCGAAGTTCTATCGAGGCGGCAACACGCGCCACACCCGCAACATGCGCTGCGCGCACGACACGGCGACTGAGACGCTGTCCGGCCCGTACACGGAAGATGAATTTTGGGACGATCTCTACCGCGTGACCGGCGGGGAAACGAACGAGCAACTGGCGCGAATGATGATTGCCCGATCGAAGGACATGCTCGTATGGATCGCCGAGCAGGGCGTGCGCTTCCAACCCTCGCTCGGAGGCACGCTGAGCCTTGGCCGCACGAACTCGTTTTTTCTCGGCGGCGGCCGAGCCATGCTGAATGCGCTCTACACGACCGCGGAGAGGCTGGGCGTCGTAGTTGTCTATGATGCGGAAGTCACCGATCTCGATATCCGGGACACCGCATTCCGCGCGGCGACGATCCAATGCGACGGCGTCGCGCATCGCGTCAGTGCCAAGACGATGGTTGCAGCCGCAGGGGGCTTTGAGGCGAACATCGACTGGTTGCGCCAAGGCTGGGGGCCGGCTGCCGACAATTTCCTGATCCGCGGCACGCCCTACAATCGTGGCACGGTGCTCCGCCTGCTGCTGGATCGCGGGGCGGCGGCGATCGGCGATCCGACCCAATGCCATGCGGTCGCCATCGATGCGCGCGCGCCGAAGTTCGACGGCGGCATCATCACGCGTCTCGACTGCATTCCGTTCGGCATCGTCGTCAACAAGCACGCGCAGCGCTTCTACGACGAGGGCGAAGATGTCTGGCCGAAGCGCTATGCTATCTGGGGCCGCCTGGTCGCGGCGCAGCCTGACCAGATCAGCTACATTATTTTTGACGCGCCGAAGCTGGGGCTGTTCATGCCATCGCTGTTCCCGGCGATCACCGCGCCGACGATCGAGGTACTGGCCGACAAATTGTCGCTGGAACCGGCGGCACTGTCGGCCACCGTTGCCGGCTTCAACGCGGCGGTGCGGCCAGGCACGTTCGATCTCGCAACGCTGGACGATTGCCGCACCGAAGGCCTGACGCCACCGAAAACTCATTGGGCGCAACGCATAGAAACCGCACCGTTCCATGCCTACCCCGTACGCCCAGGCATCACGTTCACCTATCTCGGCACGCGCGTCGACCGCGACGCGCGCATCCTTATGCAGGACGGGGGGCCATCCGAGAACATGTTTGCAGCCGGCGAGATCAT
>JANYHP010000134.1 GCA_025359005.1 Hyphomicrobiaceae bacterium
TGCACGGCGCGCTGAGTGAAGCCGACACGCCCCTCGGAGATCTTCTCTTTCTTCAAGTCGCCGGCCCGCTCCATCCGCTTGACCGTGGGCACGCTAACACCAAGCAGCCGTGCCACTTCGTTGCGTGGAATGAGCTTGCCCGGCTCGTCAACGATACCAAGCACAAGCGGAGGGCACTCCAACATGACGGGCTCTCGGTTCACGCTATCAGCGACGGGCACACCGTTTTCGTCGACCACTAGGTAGTAGAGCCGCGCACTCGTGTTGCCTTCGGTGATGATCAGCGGCTTCGTCTTCAGCATCTCTGTGGCGGCGTCCCACCGAAGCACGTGAACGATCGGTCGCTTATCGTCGTCGACCAGGAGACTGCAGTTCGGCGTAACGTTTTTCACGGCGACCTCAATTCTGGCTAAAGGTGCTCGACAGGGTGGACGATGCGCTACGCGACGACGCCACCCCCAACTGCGTACCCCAGTGCGTACCCCAACAACTATCGGTGTATTAGAAAGCCAATAAACACGGGGCTTATGGCGATTAGTGCTTGAAATGTCGCATGCCGGTGAACACCATGGCGAGGCCCTTGTCGTCGGCGGCCTTGATCACTTCGTCGTCGCGCATCGAGCCGCCCGGCTGTATCACTGCGGTCGCGCCAGCTTCCGCCGCCGACAGCAATCCGTCTGCGAACGGGAAGAACGCGTCCGACGCCACCACCGATCCGACGACCGGGATCTTTGCCAAATCTGCTTTGATCACCGCGATGCGCGAGGAGTTCACCCGGCTCATCTGCCCCGCGCCAATGCCCACAGTCGCCGCATCTTTCGCGTACACGATGGCGTTCGACTTGACGCACTTCGCCACCCGCCATGCGAATTTCAAGTCTGCCATCTCAGCAATCGTCGGCGCACGCTTCGACACCACCCGATAGTCTGAAGCCAGCGCCAGATCGGCATCCTGCACCAGCAATCCGCCCGTCACTCGCTTGTAGTCCAGCCGCGCTGTGCTGGCGCCACCGAGGGCGCCGCACACCAGCAGCCGCACGTTCTTCTTCGCCGCCACGATCGCTTCAACCTCCGGTCCCACGTCCGGCGCGATGATCACTTCGACGAACTGCCGGTCAACGATCGTTTTCGCAGTTGCGGCGTCCAGCGTGCGGTTGAACGCAATGATGCCGCCGAACGCCGATTCCGGATCGGTCTTGAAGGCGCGGTCATAGGCGGCCTCAAGGGTCGCTGCCTCCGCCACGCCGCAGGGGTTGGCGTGCTTGACAATGACGCACGTTGGCAGCTCCGGGAACGCCTTCACGCACTCCAGCGCCGCATCCGTGTCGGCGATGTTGTTGTAGGACAGTTCCTTGCCCTGCAGTTGACGCGCGGTGGCCACGCTCGCCTCCCTAGCGCCTGGCTCGACGTAGAACGCGGCAGATTGATGCGGGTTCTCGCCGTAGCGCAGGTCCTGCGCCTTGCGGAATTGCACACTGAACGTGCGCGGATAGCCTTGCGCCTTGCCGCCGTCATCGCCCACCGCGCCGAGCCAGTTGGAAATGGCGCCGTCGTATTCGGCCGTGCGTGCATAGGCCTTCTGCGCCAGCGCGCGCCTCAGCGCCAACTTCGTCGCACCGCCGTGCGTCCACATCTGTTCCAGCACGCGACCGTAGTCGTCCGGTTCCACCACCACCGTCACCGACGCGTGGTTCTTCGCGGCCCCACGGATCATCGCCGGTCCGCCGATGTCGATGTTTTCCACCGTCGTCTCGAAATCGGCACCGCGTGCGACCGTCGCCTCGAACGGATAGAGATTGACCACCAGCAGGTCGATCATCCCGATGCCATGATCGCGAGCGTCCTTCATGTGCGCTGCGCTGTCCCGCACCGCCAGCAGCCCGCCATGCACCTTCGGATGCAGCGTCTTGAGCCGCCCATCCATCATCTCGGGAAATCCCGTGTGCTCGGAAACGTCTTTGACGGCGATGCCCGCCTCGCGCAGTACCACAGCCGTGCCGCCCGTCGACAGGATCTCGACGCCCAGCGACTGAAGTCCGCGCGCCAGATCGAGTAGCCCCGTCTTGTCCGACACCGATATCAGCGCCCGCGCTATTTTCCGCTCAGGCCCTGCGCGCGTGTGTTCCGACATTTTAATCTCTCCCGGAAAGGCCCACCATTCCGCCACCGCATGGTGAGCCGCAGCGCCCCTGTCAATGCCGCCGATCGACCAACTCAGCGCGAGGCGCACCTGTCGCGCCGTGACTGACGGCGCCGATCAGAGACGAACATCGGCCAAGGCCTGCGCCAGGGTCCGTGCTGGGGAATGGGCGGTTCGCGCCTGCTCGGTCTCATCGACACGGTCGGTTGCGCTATCGTGACCGCGTCGCAACGACCACGCAACCGTCCGGCTCGCGGCCACGTCCCCGAGGACCAGTATCTGCAGCGTCTCCTGGATGGCCCGCCCGTCGCGATAGACATCTCCATCGATGGACAGAGTGTGTCCGGGCGCGCTGAAGGTCCAAACATGACCATTCGCGGCTTTAAGGTGCACCTGATCGGTTGCGGCCCCGAGCCGCACTGCAACACTCGGATGCACCACGAACCTGAGCGCATAGTGCGCAGCGTCCGGCTCTGTCGTACCTGCCAGCGGCCGCAGTTCGTCCACGCCATCGAGCAAGGTCCCGTCAGGCCCCAGCGAAACCCGGCGCCGATGCACGAGCCCACGCCCTGCATGCCCCGCGTGTGTCGCATCGAAACGGAGCGGACCCGGACCAGCCAGTTCGACCGTCACCGTATGTGTCGGCTCCAGCGTCGGCGCCATCGGCACTGGCAGCACTGACCCCGCCGCGCGCACTGCCCCGCCGAACACCAGCACGCCGCGTCCGGACCGCGGCGCATCGACTGCATCGCCGTCGTGCACCAACAACGGCGCGTCGCCTGTGCTCATCTCGAGTTCGAGCGCGTGCTCCGCCCTGACCGGCGCACCCGTATCCGCCACCACGCACGTCTCGCCCGCCA
>JANYHP010000187.1 GCA_025359005.1 Hyphomicrobiaceae bacterium
TTGCATACTGCACGGCGATACCGACGGTGAACTGGTTCACTCCGCCCTTGGACGCGTAATAGGCGGCATAGGGATAACCCGTGTAGCGGATGCCGGCCGTCGACGAGATATTGATGATGGCGCCGCGCTTCTGTTCGAGCATCGTCGGCAGCACCGCCTTGGTCGTGCGGAACATGGAATTGAGATTGATATCCATCTGCCGTAGCCACTGCTCTTCACTGAGTTCGAGCGGACCACCCATGCCCGCGTGGCCGACATTGTTGTGCAGGATATCCAACGTGCCGAATTCAGACTTGGAGCGGGCTACGACCGCTTCGACGGCGGCCAGCTTCGTCACGTCGCAGGCGAGCGCCAGGGCCTTGCCACCCTCGCCGGCGATGATCTGCGCCGTCTCCTCGGCTGCCACAATATTCACATCGATCGCCACGACCGTCGCGCCGGCCCGCGCGTAGGCGACGGCTGCAGCCTTGCCGTTGCCCCAACCTGGCCCGCTCGACCCGGCGCCGAACACCAGCGCCGTGCGTCCGGCGAGCTTTCTCTCCGTCATAAGGTCTCAATCCCTCTTCGACCTGCCGCCGCGTCGCGCGCCCTCGACCATCTTGGCGCCCTCGACCATGTTGGACCACGCTGAGCGGCGAGCCACCAGCATCCTTCACTGGCCTGCCATGCGTCCGTTCAACCCTCCTCGGCGATCCCCTCCAGCACGGTGCAGTGGCAGATGATCTGCGGCTCGCGGCGCTCAATCGCCTCGCGCTCTTCGAGCAACATCAGCGCTGCATTCACTTTCGGCCGGCTTGCGCCAAGGTGAAGCGCCAATTCACTTTGGGAGAGGCCGAAGGTGATCGCCGGCCGTGGCGGGGGCCGTTCACCATGCTGCTGGCGAACGAGTGTCAGCAGGAAGCGCGCGAGACGCACCTCGATGCGATGCAGGGCCACGCTTTCGAACTGGTTGTCGGCCTCGCGCAACCGCGTACACATGAACCGGATGGCAGCCCGAGCGAGGGCTGGATGCGTGCCGAGCAGCGTATCGAATGCGCTGCGTGACAACGCCATCATGTCGAGTTTGGTGACCGCCGTTGCATGGGCCGTGCGCGGGCCGCCATCAAAGGCTGCGATTTCGCCGAAGACGTCACCGGGCCCTGGATGGCCGAAGGAGAGTTCGCGCCCCTCGGCCGACAGAACGGACAGGCGCACGCGGCCGCCGATAACCAGAAAAATATCTTTGCCTTCGTCGCCCCGTTCGAAAATGAGCTGCCCGGCCGAATAACTGACCGGTCGCATCTGTTTGGCAATCTGCTTGAGTACGTCCGGATCGAGTGCTCCGAACAGCTGTGACTTGGCAAGGATTTCGATCAAATCAGCCATGACGGGTTTCCAAATAACGGACCGCGAACGTTGCGAACCGTAGCGCAGACATGTCCACGCCGATAGCCGTGCAATTGACCCGGTTTCTCACCCATACCGGGAGCATCGGGCGTCAGAACCAGAGAAAGTTGTTTTGCGACAATGACTTTACCTGAACGGAATTCGATGCCCGATGTGTCGAGGGACGCGCGATCGTGGGCAGCTCTGCCATCGTGCTCGGCTGCATCAAGGCCAGGCCTTCGGTGGCCGCGAAGGGCCGCCAGCCTTGCAACGTCCGGCGCGCAACGGCGCAACGGACGTGGCGCCAGGCAACGGCCAAATTCCGAATATTTGAACCCAGCGCGGGCTCGCCAGCTTGCTTAGGTGGCCGCCGTCCCCCCCCCCCGCCTGCACTGCACGACGCGGCCATGACGAATGTTGGGTTAGGGCCTGATGGAAGCTGTCTTGGTCGCTGTTTCGTAAGTGGCGACGAGGTTCTTGACGCTGGCTCGGGTGACGTCAAGCACGGGGGCGGGATAGACGCCGAACAGGATCGTCAGGATCACCAGCGGCGCCATGATGGCAATTTCGCGCGGACCCATGTCGGTGATCGTCATCAGTGCGGGCTTGACCATCTCGCCGAAAATCATGCGGCGATAGAGATAGAGCGCATACGCCGCCGACAGGATGACGCCGAAAGTGGCGAAGAACGCCACCCAGGTGCTGGCCTTGAAGGCGCCGAGCAAGGTGAGGAATTCGCCGATGAAACCGCTGGTACCGGGCAGACCGACGTTGGCCATCGTGAACACCATGAAGCAGAACGCATAGATCGGCATGCGATTGACGAGGCCGCCGTAGGCCGCGATCTCGCGCGTGTGCATGCGATCGTAGACGATGCCGACGCAGAGGAAGAGCGCGGCGGAGACGACGCCGTGGCTCAGCATCTGGAACACCGCGCCGTCGATGCCCTGCACGTTGAAGGTGAAGATGCCCATCGTCACGTAGCCCATGTGGGCGATGGAGGAGTAGGCGATCAGCTTCTTCACGTCCTCCTGCGCCAAGGCGACGAGCGAGGTGTAGATGATGGCGACGATGGAGAGCACGAATACGAACGGCGCGTAGTCGTGGCTGGCAATAGGGAACATAGGGAGAGAAAAGCGCAGGAAGCCATAGCCGCCCATCTTCAACAGAATTGCTGCGAGAATGACCGAGCCCGCCGTCGGCGCTTCAACGTGCGCGTCGGGCAGCCAGGTGTGCACCGGCCACATCGGCATCT
>JANYHP010000113.1 GCA_025359005.1 Hyphomicrobiaceae bacterium
GATTCCCTTGCTGGGGCAAATTTTATCACCCAGTTCACCACGGAGGTGCGACACGCAAACAAGCTCTGGCAAGCTCTCGCAAAAGGTTCAGACAAATCAGACAAAGCCGACCTTAGGACAAAATCGGCTCAGCTGAGAGAAGTGGCCGAACACCTCCATGAAGCGCAGGATTTTGCAGACGATCCCCGGCTGCAAAACTTGCTCGGCAGAGATTTTGACGGCCACAATGCTAATTTCGATCTGTATGCCCATGCGGCTTCGTTATTGAAGATGGCGGCCGGCAAAATAGTGAACATTAGTCCCGCCATTCAGCACGTAGCACGCGTCAAAATACTGGGCGAGAGTGTGGACAACCTACTGCATATGCGGAAGCGGTTTCCGCCGATGCACCTAGATCGGCTGGAAGGCTGGTTGATGCATGTGGACACTGCGGGAACACCACTTGATTCTGCACAAGCTTCAGCGGAGCGACGATGCGCTGCCCTTGCGTTCGTTCTTGAATCCGGAAACAGAATCGCGTGCGCCAGCGGGACCGTTCCAAATTCGCGCGCAGCAAATGGTTCGTGGGCCATCGTCTCTGATTTGGCGGAATGGCGGCGACGTGGCGATCAGCTGGCCGGCACCAATAGCCTGCAGGATTTAGGGTCAACCACTCACGATGTGAACATTGATCCAGCGCATCTGAAAGCGGCATTGGCAGACGCCCAGGCACTCGTGGTTTGTGATGGCCCTCCGACGCTGCTTGCTGACTTGAAGGCCAGCAACGACCCCGTGCAACTCCTAGTGCATGTGAAGGCGGCGGCGCCTGCCTTGGCTGCGGGCTTGGCCACGCTACAGCGGGCCTGGGCGCAATTCGTGCAGCGTGCGCGCCTTGATGAGAAGAATTACACCAACTCAGATTCTCCTATCGACCAGATCAGCTTCCAAGATCGCCTGTCGCGGCAGAGCCCCGCCATCCAGCACTCAGAAACGCTGCTGGAGTGGATGCGTTACCAGTGGACTTACAGCGCCGTTGCCGCAACGCCCGCTCGCGTCGTCGCCGATCATTATCGCGGGGTTGAGGGTTGTCAGCCACGCCTCGCGGACATCTTCGAGCTTTGCTTTGTCCGCACCCTTATCCGCTATCAGCTTGAAACTGAGGGCCAAGGACTTGCGGATTTGTCTGGAACGGCGCTCGACGACGCACGCGCCCGCTTCGCCAAGCTCGACAAGGAAATGCTCCTGTTGGACGCCTTGCGCATCGCCGCCAAGGCGGCGCAGCGGCCGGTTGTTTATGGAAACGACAAGGGAAACCGGTCGACTTGGACCGAGCAGGCATTGATTGAGAACGAGGTCAAAAAGAAATCGCGTCATATTCCACTGCGCGATCTCATCAGGCGGGCCCCACAGGCCCTATCTGCCCTCAAGCCCGTCTGGATGATGTCACCATTGACCGTTGCGCAATACTTGCCCCGCATCGCGAACTTGTTCGATGTGGTGGTGATTGACGAGGCGTCGCAGATGAAGCCGGCCGACGCTATCGGCGGTATTGCGAGGGCCGGCCAAGCGATCATTGTCGGCGACCCTATGCAACTACCGCCATCCGGCTTTTTCGGCGCAACCCTGGATCAAACCGAAGAACAGGAAGGTGCTGCGGCGGGACAAAGTTCGATCCTCGATCTCGCCGAGGCCCGGCTGCGGAATACGCGGCTGCTGCGCTGGCACTACCGTTCACGCCATGAAAGTTTGATCGCATTTTCGAACCGGCACTTCTACGATAACAGGCTCGTCATTTTTCCCGCTGCCGCCGTCTCAGGTGACCTCGGGATCGAAAACATTTACGTGGGCGGCCGCTACTTGGGTGGTGGAACCAATCCAGAAGAAGCGCAGGTCCTGGTAGATCGTGCCCGGCAGTTGATTGAGAAGGATCCAGGTCGCAGCATCGGCATGGTGACGACCAATATGGATCAGCGCGAACTCGTGATCGAAATGTTCGAGAAATTGGCAGGCGATAACCGGGCGGTCGCTGATTACCGGGCACGCTGGGAGGGCACGCTTGAGCCGTTGTTTGTCAAGAACCTGGAAAGCGTACAGGGCGACGAGCGCGACGTCATCTTGATCTCCACTGTCTTCGGGCCCGGCGAAACCGGGAAAGTGGCGCAGCGGTTTGGCCCCATCAACAGTGAATCCGGGCACCGGCGCTTGAACGTGTTGTTCACGCGCGCGAAGCGGAAGCTTGTGCTGGTCACCTCGTTGCGCGCGGCGGACGTGCTGGTTTCCCCAAACAGCAACAGGGGCCTTCAAGTTCTAAAGGACTTTTTGGAGTTTGCGAGCACGGGGCGCGTGGATGCCGGGATCATCACCGGCCACGCGGCTGACAGCGACTTCGAAATTCATGTCGCTGACCGGCTGCGGCGAGCTGGCTATGAACCCGTTCCGCAAGTCGGCGTGGACGGGTTCCGCATCGACATCGGCGTGCGCCACCCGAGTTGGCCGAACGGGTTCCTGGCAGGCATCGAGTGCGACGGCGCCACCTATCACTCCGGCGTCACCGTTCGCGAC
>JANYHP010000238.1 GCA_025359005.1 Hyphomicrobiaceae bacterium
AACACATCGGCCAGGTGCATGCGACTGGCCACGTAGCGCTTCACGTCTTCATAGAAATCACCCGCATAACCGGCCGGCAAATCGAGGATCTGCAGGCTGCCGACGTGCATCGGCATCTCCGGCGTTTCAAGATGCAGGAACGAAGCATCAACGCCGCTGAGATGGATCATGAGACGTGTCCTTAGGGATGCGCGAGGGATGTGCGAAAGGGAGGCTCCCTTACGGCTGCCTTACAATTCCGACGATTTCATGAGCCGGGCCAGCCTGCAAATCACTTCGATCCGGTTGAGAAAGAATTAACGAACGCGGCTAACGGACGATTTGAGACGCCGACCGGGCTGCACTGGCCACAAGGCTCGATAGGGTTGCTACAGGGCTTATGCGGCCGTCGAGACAGCGATCGGGACCGGTATGGGGGGGGCCTCAGGTGGTGCCGCCGCGCCATCGAGCGAGGCATACAAACTGTGGAGATAGCGACGCTCGGTGATCGTCAGCATGGCGACGTAGAGCGCGCCATTAACGGCCAGGAACACCCACTCGGGATCGACGGGGAACCACTTGGGTTTCCAGAGCAGAACGGCCGTGACTGCACCTTGAGCCACGAACACCACGACGTTCTTGACGTTCTCGAAGCGCAGCTCCGGGCCGGCCTCGTGCGCCGCGGTGTCTCCCGCCGTGGGCAATCCCGTATTCCTGGCGCGCCGCGCATGCTCCACCATTGTCCACACGAACGACAGCGCGCCGGCCGCGTAGACCCACACCATCGAGATCAGAAAAGCCTGCCTGTGCTGGATCGAATAGGCCGCGGCGATGATGCCTATGCCAACGACCATCGGAAACATGATCCAGATGATTGAAACGCGGTAGAAGACGAACGTGGCTTGATTGTAGTAGTAATAGAACGTGCCGCTGACGGCAAAGAACAGCACCAGAATGCGAACATAGGTCGTCGCCGCGATGGCGCCGATGCCGCTGTGGCCGATGATCTCGGCGACCTGCTGCGCCGCCACCGCCAAGGCAGCACCAAGCAGGATGCTGACCAATGTCAGCAACCCCTGCCCCCATGTCGCATGCAGCACGTTCTCGCTGGTCCGCACCGTCTCGCCTGCCTCGTTCCCGATCAATCCTGTTGCCTTTGCTTCTAGCGACGAACGTGACCGAAAAGTGTCAGACGTGGTTCTGCTCGTCTGGCCGTGCGTGCTGCATGTCCGGCTGCGCGAGGTGCTGCAGTGCCGATCGCCAACCGCCGAACTGAGCGACGTCGCGGGCGTCGTGGACGCTTTCGACTTCCACCGGGAAGCCTTTGATTGCGCGCATCGGCGAGCTGGACGGACCCGATGGACAGCGGCGCCGGCACCGCCGCCACGAAGCGCCCGAATGCGCCGGGGTCCAACGATCAGAGTGGCCCTCTGCACGCGCTGGCGATCACGAAATTTTTGAAATGCGTCCCTGCCGGTATTTTTCGACGAGCCGCATATCCGGCTCGACGCCGAGGCCCGGGCCTTGCGGCACCGCGACCATGCCGTCTTTCGCATCCATGCTGGTGCCATAAGGCGTCTCGGCCAAGGTCACGTAGAGGCGTTCAAGCATCGTGTCGGTGGCCAGTGATGCAACGATGTGGATCGAGGCGAGATTGCCGGGGCCGAAGTAGGCGCAGTGCGGCAGCAGCTCGACCGAATGGGCCTCGGCGAGCGCGATGATCTTGCGCATCTCGGTGATGCCGCCGATTTTCGTCACGCTCGGCTGGGCGATGTCGATGGCGCCACGCTCGAACAGGTCGCGGAAGTCATGGACGCCTGCCGCATTCTCGCCAGCGGCGATGCGCGTCGCCCCGTGTTGACGCACGCGCGCCAGCCCGGTGTGATCCTCGGGCGGAAACACCGGCTCTTCCAACCAGGCAAGAGCGGCGGGGCGATAGGCCCGCTCCATGGCCTGCGCCTCTGCCACCGTCCACGGGCAGTTGACGTCGTTGGCGATGCCGATGCCGGCGCCGGCGCCCTCGCGGGCAGCCAGCACAGCGGCTGTATCGATTTCGTGCAGCTTGATGTGGCGGTAACCGGCTGTGACGCAGTCGCGGCAGATGCGCGCCACGATCTCCGGCTTGCTATAGCGCAATAGGCTGGCATAGGCGCGGACGTGGCTGCGCGACGACCCTCCGAGCAACCGATGCAGCGGCACGCCCGCGCGCTTGGCCGCGATGTCCCAGAGCGCAATATCGATGCCCGAATGCGCGTAGACCACCGGCCCGTTGCGGCCGAACAGGTGGAAGGCCTGTTGTGCCTGGCGATGCAGTGCGCCGATGGGCGTGGGATCCTTGCCGATGAACCAGGGCGCTATGTAGGATTCGAGGGCTGCCAGCGTCGCTGGAATGATGGAGTGGCCGAAGCCTTCGCCCCAACCGGTGATGCCGGCATCCGTGCGCACCTCGATCAGCAGGTGGTCCATCGTGGGAAACGAGATGCCGCCCATATCGTCCACGGGCGCGCCCATGTCGCAAGGAATGCGGACGTAGTGCGCGTGGATCTCGGTGATTTTCATGGGCACATCTCGCTCAGGTATTCAAGCTGCATGGCCGAAATAGGCGGCTTCGATTTTGCGCGACAGATCCGGAGCGCCGGTCGGCTCCTCCAGCACAATGCGACCGCGCGCCAGGGCATAGACACGATCGGCGCTGGCCAGCGCTTTTTCAACGAGTTGCTCGACCAGCAACACGGCGGTGCCCTTACGCCGCAATTCAGCCACCACGCCGAGGACGCGATCGACGAGGACGGGCGCGATGGCCCTTGAACTTGTCGTACTCGGCTTGCACCTCGGCATCGTTCACCGGGTTCTTGGCCGCGAAGTCGGCGAACAGCGCGCGGATCAGGATCGACTGGCGCGCCAGTTCCATC
>JANYHP010000240.1 GCA_025359005.1 Hyphomicrobiaceae bacterium
GTGATGGCGCCTGCAGCACCTTCATTTCCTGCGGCGGCACCGTCACGTACACGCGCATTTCGCGCAGGTCGTCGGTGGCCACCACGACATCCGCCGGTGTGCCGTCGGCGAACCCCAGCACCGAGACCTTCGCGCCCGGCAAGTCCCGTACCGAGACGCGCATCGTCCGCCGCTCATGCAGCTTATTGAGGATCTTGACCGTAAAGCCATTGCGAACGCCCCCATCGGACAATTCCACATATTGCGGCAGCCGGTCGGGCAGCACATTTACTTCGAGGATCGACCGGTTGGCCCAGCCGTACAGCATGATGGCGCCGACCAGGGCGAACATCGCCGCGTACAGCATCGTGCGCGGTCGCACGAACTGCGTCGCCTCGTGCACGCCGCGCGCCTTGGCGTCCTGCTTGGCAATCGTATCGTAAGCGATCAGCCCGCGCGGCCGTCCGACCTTGTCCATGATGTCATTGCACGCATCGATGCACAGCGCGCATTGGATGCATTCGAGTTGCGACCCGTCGCGGATATCGATGCCGGCCGGGCACACCACAACGCACGCCTTGCAGTCGATGCAGTCGCCGCGGCCGGTCCAGTCGATATGCCCGTCTGCACCCTTGCGGGTAGGGCCGCGCGGTTCGCCCCGCTCCGTCTCGTAACTGACGAGCAGGGTGTGGCTGTCGGTCATCGCGCCCTGGATGCGCGGCCACGGGCACATGTAGGTGCACACCTGTTCGCGCGCGAGGCCACCGAGCACGTACGTCGAGAGCGCGAAAATGCCGAGGAACAGGTAGGCGATCTGCGGCGCCGTGCCGGTGACCAATTCGCGCGCCAGGGTCGGCGCATCCCGGAAATAAAAGACCGCCGCCCCGCCCGTCAGCAGCCCCACCAGCAACCACGACAGATGCGTCATGACCTTCTTGTAGATCTTCGAAAACGTCCACGGCTCCTTGTCGAGCCGGATGCGCGCGTTCCGGTCGCCCTGCCAGAAGCGCTCGAGCGAGATCATCACGTCGGTCCACACCGTCTGCGGACAGGTGTAACCGCACCAGACGCGACCAGCGAGGGACGTGACCAGAAACAGCGCCAGCGCACCGAGCACCAGCAGACCGGTAATATAGTAGAATTCCTGCGGCCAGATTTCGAGGAAGAATACGAAAAAGCGGTTGTTCGCCATGTCCAGCAGAACGGCCTGGTTCGGCAGGTCCGGTCCGCGATTCCAGCGCAGCCACGGCAGCGCATAGTAGATGCCGAGCGTCACCGCCATCACGATCCACTTGATGGTGCGAAACGTGCCGCGCGCGCGCTTGGGGTGGATGGTCTGCCGCTTGGCATAGGATACGCGCTTGGCGCGGCTGTTGACGGCCTCAACGTCGTGGCCAGCCACATCGACGCCTGGCTTGGCCTTGGGGTCATTCGTTCTGTCGAGTACGGTGGCCACGCCGGCTGATCCTCGTCCAACTCCGTCGCCGCCGCTCGGGAGGCTATGCTCGCGGCTGGCGACGGCGCATTCGGCGTCGGCTGCCGCCATTTCAGCGGTCGCCGCGCTCAGCAACACTGTCATCGCGCAGCAGCACATGCAAAGCCTCGCGCACTCGCTGCAACACTGTCGCAAATACCTGTCTTGCGGAACAATTGACCGAACCGCGCCACGCCCGCACGCTCACACCCGCCGGCACGATGACAGCATCAGCAATCATCGTGCACCGATCGCGAGCCGCGCGCATGATCGGGATCAATCGATCACTGCCCGCCGCCGAGGCTGTGCACGTACACCGCCAGCGACTTGATCGTGACCGGATCGAGACGGCCTTCCCACGCCGGCATGACGCCGCCACGCCCGGTGCGGATCGACTGCATGACCGCGTCCTTGCTGCTGCCATAGAGCCAGATCTTGTCGGTGAGATTGGGCGCGCCCTGCTCCTGCTTGCCTTTGCCCTCGTCGCCGTGGCAGGTGACGCACTGTTCCTTGTATATGACCGCGCCACGCGTCGCCGCGCCCTTGTCCGTGTTGGTGCCTGAGAGAGACAACACATGCTCGGCCACGTCATTGATCTGCGCATCATCGAGGAGCTTTTCGAGACCGTAGCGCGGCATCTGCGAGGTACGCGTCTGCTTGTGCTCGGACCGGATACCGAAGCGCAGCGTCTGCATGATGTCCTCGGGCTTGCCGCCCCACAGCCAATCGTCGTCGCGCAGGTTCGGATAGCCCGGCGATCCTTGTGCGCCACGACCATGACACGGCGCGCAGTTCTCGGCGAAGCTCTGCCGCCCGGCAGCATCCGCAAAGCGCGCCAGATCCGGCGACTTCAGGATATCGCCGATCGGTGTCTTGGCGATCTGCTCGCGCAGGCCTGACTGCGCCTGGCTGGCTGTCGCCACCTCGCGTGCCACCGTGGCCCGCTGACTGTAGCCGAGCACGCCCTTGGTGTAGCCGCCCGCGATGACCGGCCACGCCGGATAGGCGATCCAGTAGCCGACCGCCCACAGGATGCAGGCGTAGAAGCTCAGCAGCCACCAGCGCGGCAACGGCTTGTTGAGTTCCCGGATGTCGTCGTCCCACACGTGTCCGGTGGTTTCGACGCCCGTGACTTGATCGACATGTCGTTCGTTGCTCATGACCGCCCCGCTTTTTCGCGCGTCTCAAGATCCAGGTCGAGGGCGCTGCGTTGCGCGTCCTCGAAGCGCTTGCCGTTGCTTGGCCAGAGCGCGAACGCGACCACGCCCGCGAACATGGCAATGAACATCATGAGCGAGAGAACCTGGCTGATCGCCGCCACTTTTTCGTACGTCATGATGCCCTCACCTCAGGTTCGGTCCGGCGGCATCGAACGACGTGAAGTCGACCATCTGCCCCAGGATCTGCAGGTATGCCACCAACGCATCCAGCTCGCTCGGCTCGGTGACGGTGCGACTGTCGAACCGCACCACCTTGGCCTTTGGATAGCGCGTCAGCAGTTCACGCGCCGCCCGGCTTTCCGGATCGATCTGCGCCTTCACGTCCTTCATGGCGTTCTGGATCATCGCGTCCGTGTAGGGCACACCCACCATCCGCAACGTCTTCATGCGCTCGGTGATGTCGGCATACTGCAGCGGCGTCCGGGCCAGCCAGGGATAGCCGGGCATGATGCTTTCCGGCACCAGCGCGCGCGGGTTGGTCAAGTGCTCGCCATGCCATTGATCGGAGTACTTAGCCCCGACGCGCGCCAGATCCGGCCCGGTCCGCTTCGATCCCCACTGGAAGGGGTGATCGTACATGCTCTCGGCGGCGAGACTGTAGTGGCCGTAGCGTTCCACTTCGTCGCGCAGCGTGCGGATCATCTGGCTGTGGCAATTGTAGCAGCCCTCGCGGATGTAGATATCCCGTCCGGCCTGTTCGAGCGGCGTATAAGGCCGCATGCCACGCACCTTTTCGATCGTACTGTCCACCCAGAACAGCGGCAGGATCTGCACCATTCCGCCGATCGAGACCATCACCAGGATGCCCACGAGGAGGAGGATGGAGTTCTTCTCAAAGACTTCGTGTTTCATCGGAGTGCCCCCTCATTCCGCTGGCTGAAGACGAAGGGCCGGCGCGGCAGCGACGCGCGGCTGGTCGGCGAGATCACGGATTTCGTCACCGCGGATCGTGCGCCACACGTTGTAGGCCATGATCAGCGCGCCGGTGATGAACAGCAGGCCACCGATGGCGCGGATCACGTAGTAGGGTTTCATCGCCTCCACCGTCTCGATGAACGAGTACTGGAGGAAACCGAGCTTGTCGTAGGCGCGCCACATCAGGCCTTGCGTGATGCCCGACACCCACATCGCGGTGATATAAAGCAGGATGCCGATCGTGGCGGTCCAGAAGTGCCACTCCACCAGCTTCAGCGAGTAGAGGCCGCGACGGTTCCACAGCCACGGCACCAGGCAGTAGATGGCGCCGAACGAAACCATGGCGACCCAGCCGAGCGAGCCGGAGTGGACGTGGCCGATGCCCCAGTCGGTGTAGTGCGACAGCGAGTTGACGGCCTTGATGGACATCATCGGGCCTTCGAACGTCGACATGCCATAGAAGGCCACCGACACCACCAGCAAGCGGACGACCGGATCGGTGCGCAGCTTGTCCCAGGCGCCGGCCAGCGACATGAGGCCGTTGATCATGCCGCCCCACGACGGCATCCACAGCATGATCGAGAACGTCATGCCCAGCGTCTGCGCCCAGTCGGGCAGGGCTGTGTAATGGAGATGATGTGGACCCGCCCAGATGTAGAGGAAGATCAGCGTCCAGAAGTGCACGATCGACAGGCGATAGGAGTAGACCGGCCGCTCGATCCGCTTGGGGATGAAGTAGTACATGATGCCGAGGAAGCCGGCGGTGAGGAAGAAGCCGACCGCGTTATGGCCGTACCACCACTGCGTCATCGCATCCTGCACACCGGAATAGACGATGTAGCTCTTGGAGCCGACGAAGCTCACCGGCACGGCGGCATTGTTGACCAGATGCAGCATCGCCACGGTGACGATGAAGGCTAGATAGAACCAGTTGGCCACGTAGATGTGCGGCTCTTTCCGTTTCCACAGCGTGCCGAGGAAGACGAGCAGATACGTCACCCAGACGATGGTCAACCAAAGGTCAGCATACCATTCGGGTTCGGCGTACTCCTTGCCCTGCGTAATGCCGAGCAGATAGCCCGTGCCGGCAATGCAGATGAACAGGTTGTAGCCCCACACCACGAACCACGGTGCCCAGCGCCCCGCGAGGCGCGCGTGACAGGTCCGCTGCACCACGTAGAACGAGGTCGCCAGCAGCACATTGCCGCCGAACGCGAAGATCACCGCGGAGGTATGCAAGGGCCGCAAACGGCCGAAACTGATCCAAGGCAGATCGAAGTTGAGGGCTGGCATGGCGAGCTGCCAGGCCAGAATGTCACCGACCAGGAAGCCGGCAATGCCCCAGAAGATGGACGCCACCACGGCAAGCCGGATCGGCCCATCCGTGAAATCCGAGCCCGCGTCGCGCGTGCCTTTGTAGCTCATCATGAAAACGATAAAGAGCACCGCCCCCAGCGCGAACAACGCGCCATGGAACATCATCGCCGGCTCGACCGTTTCGAATACGATCGTCAATCCAGCGGCGGCCACAGCGGCCATTGCGAACATCGCAAGGGCATCACTGAGCCTGTTTCTATCCTCCGACATCGTCATGGAGCCCCCGACGGCAGTTGCAATGAATGATGGGCCGCCGCCAATCGACGCCCCCGCGAACCTGCTCACCTTTCCTAAAGCGCTCATCACGGGGAGCGTTGATATTGATCAAGTGCCGCGAGGACACTGTCTCCCGCCAGGCACGGCAGTTTCGCGCGCCATTCCGGCCAAGTGCCCCCCGCGTTGAGCTCTCGCCCCAACACGGCGACCCGCCCCCCGTCAGAACAGCGTATGAAACTTTCGGCGGGGCGCCTCGGCCCCTTGACGCAGCGCAAAGCGTCCACACCATTTTTGCCCATAGTAACCTAACGCCAACCGGATCAGGCGGCCGAGAGCGCGTTGCAATCGGGCCGCGATCAGAATCCAGCTGCGACCAATGCCCGGTGATTGGCGCACGCGCCTCCGGAGGACATGTTCATGGCCACCTCTCGCGACCCCCAGCGGACCTTCAGTGACAGTGCTGCGACCGCGCCGAACCTAACGGCAGCCTTCGGCGTGGACACACCGTCCCCTGCCCGGTCCAGCCTGCAGACGTGGACCCGCACCTGGACCGACGCCCACGTCGCGCTGCATCACGCTTGGTTCGCGTTCCTCGACAAGCGCATCAAGGAGGATGTGGCGCTGGCCCGTGGCTTGGTCGAGTGCAAGGCCCCCGACGACGTCACACGGGTCTACATGTGCTTTGCCGAGCGGGCCGTCGCCGACTACCAGCAGGAGTTCGCCAAGGCTGCCCGTTTGGGGAGCAGCGTCGCCACCGACGCCCTCGCACCTTTGCAAGCGACGGCTCGCCATTTCGCCGCTGACGAGGCGTCGCCACTCCCTGTCGATCCGACCGATCGCAAGCGCCCCCCGGCAATGCCGCCGACCGAGCATTGAGTGTCACAGCTGGCAGCTGAGCCACCGGCAATAATGGGTCGCAACTCAGCCGCGTCGCTGGTATCATTCGTTCGGTGTCGCGTGCCCCCTGGTGCGCGATCGCCGACGGAGCATGCGGATTGGTGCCTGAATTCGAGAAGACGTCGGATCTCATTGAACTCGCGCTCGACGCGGGCGAAATCGGCTGCTGGGTATGGGACGCGACTTCCAATCGGTTAGCCTGGGACAAGCGCGCCTTTGTCATCACGGGTGCTTGGCCCACACCGCCAAAGCTGGCCTCATTCCTGGCCGCCATCCACCCCGACGACCGGTCCACCCTTGAAAAGCGCTGGCGCGAGGCGATCGCCGAGGGTCCCGCCGGCCGGTTCCAGTGTGAGTTCCGGCTGACGCGGCCGAGTGACGGTCAGCGGCGCTGGATCGCCGCCTCCGGCCGGGTCGAGGCGCCCGCCTCGCGCGCCCATCAGTCGCAGCCGCTGCGCCTGATCGGGGTCATGCGCGACGTCTCCGACCGGCGCGCTGCCGCCGACAACGCCGAAGCCCACTCTGCCCGTCTCGCCGGCATCGTCGCAATCGCCGCCGACGCGATCATTTCCATCGACGACACGCAGACCATCACCTTGTTCAACGACGGCGCTGCCGCCATCTTCGGCTACGCCAGCGACGAGATCATCGGCCAACCCCTCGCCCTGCTCATCCCCGAGGCCAGTCGCGACGGCCACGCCGCCCACATCCACGCCTTCGCCACCTCCGGCGAGCCGTCGCGCCGCATGGGCGAGCGGGGCGAAATTCACGGCCGGCGCAAGTCGGGCGACGTCTTCCCCGCCGAAGCTTCCATCTCGCGCATCGACGTCGGTGGCGAGCGCATTTACACCGCCGTCCTGCGCGACATCACCGAGCGCAAGCAGTCGCAGGCCGAGTTGCAGCGACAGGTGGACGCGAGCACGCGCGACCTGCGTCTGGAAATGCGGCGACGCGAGGACTCCCAGGCGCAACTTGTCCGCACCCAGCGCATGGAAGCGTTCGGCCAGCTCACCGGCGGCATCGCCCATGACTTCAACAATCTGCTGACCGTCATCACCGGCAATCTTGAATTGCTGGAGATGCGGCTCGACGACGCGAAGGCGAAAGTGCTGCTGCAGCGCGCGCAGGACGCGGCCGGCATGGGCGCCCGGCTGACCGCGCGCCTGCTCACCTTCGCCCGCCGCCGACATCTGGCGGCAGCCCCGCTCAATGTCAACGACCTCGTGATCAACATGGCCGAGCTGCTCGAGCGCACCATCGGCGAACAGATCACGCTCACCACCAGTCTCGAGCGCACGCCCTGGACCGTCATGGCCGATCCGAGCGAGATCGAGAATGCGATCCTCAATCTGGCGATCAACGCCCGCGACGCCATGCCCGGTGGCGGCAAGCTGATCATCGAGACGGCCAACGTCGACCTCGACCCGTCGGGCGACGACGCCAGCCTCGCCCCGGCCAGCCGCCAAACGCCACCGACGGGCGCCCAACTGCCGGCCGGGACCTATGTCCGACTGTCTGTCTCCGATACCGGCATCGGCATGAGCGAGGACGTGCTGCGCCGCGCATTTGAGCCATTTTTCACCACCAAAGAGCCCGGCAAGGGCACCGGCCTGGGCCTCAGTTCCGTCTACGGTTTTGCCCAGCAGGCATCCGGCGGCGTGACCATCTACAGCGAGGTCGGGCACGGCTCGACTGTCAACGTCTACCTCCCGCGCATCGACCAGCCGGATGACATCGCCGCACCCCGGCGTGATACCGATGCCATCCCTCTGGCGCAGGGCGAGCGCATCCTCCTCGTCGAAGACAACACCGACGTGCGCGCCGTGGCCCAGGGCCAGCTGGAGGCGCTCGGTTATGCGGTCACCGCCGCCGCCAGCGGCCCCGAGGCGATCACATACCTCGGCCGGCCGGACCTGTTCGATCTCGTGCTCAGCGACGTCGTCATGCCCGGGGGCATGTCCGGTCTTGACGTGGCTCGCTGGGTGCGCAGCAACGCCCCATCGCTGAAAGTCGTGCTGGCCTCCGGCTATCCCGAGGGCGTTCTGCAAGAGGAAGCCGACGATGCGCCGCTGCCAGAGATCCTGCGCAAACCTTTCAGCCGCGCCAACCTCGCCCGCACCCTGCGCCGCGTCATCGACACGCAGCCCTCAATCGCCACCCCGCCGCCGACCACCCACAACGGGGCCGGGTAGCAACGGTCGGAGCCGGGCGGGGGGCGGGTGGCCTATCTCTGCTATCGATCCGCGTTGCGAACTTTTGACAAGTTATGTCCGCTATCGCGGTCGCGCTCACCTATTGAGCGCGGTGAGTGAGTTGGGAAGCAGCCGGCCTGGCGGTGCCGCTTCCGACATACCCGGGTCAGATTCAAGGTGCCGTTGAGACCGAAGATCAGATCAAGCGCATGGCGGATGCCCACTCCCGGTCGCGCAGGGAACCGACCGACAGGACCAATATCCCTGCGGCTCAACACGCTCAGCCGATCCGTGATCAACCTGTGGCGTTTACCTGCCAATTGGTATTACGGACGCAAAACGCGGGTCGCCGGCAGGACGTCGAGCGCGGTTGGCGGGTTCGGTCGGACCTGATAGGCATGGCCCGAGACCCTCACTACGGACCCCTGGCATGTCGCACTCCGACCGTTTTCTCCTCGCCGGCATCATGGGTCATCCCGTGATGCACTCGCGCTCGCCGCGGCTGCACAATTTCTGGCTGGACAAGCACGGCCTTCTGGGGCGCTACGTGCCGCTCGCGGTCGCCCCGGAGAGCCTCAAAGCTGCGCTGCGTGCGCTGGCCCCGCTCGGCTTCCGCGGCTGTAACCTCACCATCCCGCACAAGATCCTTGCCATGGACATCGTCGATCGCACGGATGCGGCCGCCAAACGCATCGGTGCGATCAACTGCATCACGGTGGAAGCGGACGGCTCGCTCAGCGGCGCCAACTACGACGGCTACGGATACATCGAATCGGTCCTGGCAGCCCATCCCCCCTGGCGCGCCGACGCCGGCCCCATCGTGGTGTGCGGGTCCGGCGGCGGTGCCCGTGCTGTCGTCGTGGCACTTGCCGAGCGCGGCGCCCGCGAAATTCGTCTGATCAACCGCACCGATGCCCGCGCCACGGCGCTTGCGGCAGCAGTTGGCGCCCCGGTCAAGGCTGTCGCCTGGAAGGATCGTGCCCACGCACTCGACGGTGCCGTTATGCTCGTCAACACCACCAGCCAGGGCATGGTCGGCCAGGCGCCCCTCGACATTGCACTCGACACGTTGCCGAAGACGGCGCTGGTTTCTGATATCGTCTATATCCCAAAGTTGACGCCGTTGCTGGCGGCAGCTGAGGCCCGCGGCAACAAGACCGTCGGTGGCCTCGGAATGTTGCTGCATCAGGCGCGCCCGGCCTTCAAGTCGTGGTTCGGCGTGATGCCGGAGGTGACGCCGGACCTCGTCGCGCTCATCGAAGCAACCCTCTAGGGCGTGCGCGGGGGTTCAATAATGGCAGCGTTACAATCAGACACGGTGGCATCACCCTTGGCCTTCAAGACGACGATGGACTTTGCCTATGGCGTGCCCCGCGCGATGGCGCCCGGCGTGGCCCGCATCGTTGCCAATAACCCCAGCCCCTACACTTTCAAGGGCACCAATACTTATCTCATCGGCATCAACTCGATTGCCGTCATCGATCCCGGCCCAAATGACGAGGCACACACAGCCGCCATCCTCGCTGCCGCCGGCGACCGGAAGATCACACACATCATCCTCACCCATACCCACCGCGATCATTATGATGGGCTCGCTGCCCTTCTCGCCGCAACGGGTGCAAAGACCGCCGGCTACGGCGCGTATGCCGTAACATCCGACACCCACGCGCGTCCGGCGAGCGCCGGCGAGGGCGCCCATACCGAGCGCAACTGGCGGCCTGACATCGTGCTGCGCGAGGGTGACGAACTCGCCCACGGCGACTGGGCGCTCACCGCATTGCATACGCCAGGGCACACGCCCGATCATCTGAGTTTTGCGCTGCGGCCGATCGCCGACGGGCCACGCGTGCTGTTCCCCGGCGATCACGTGATGGCCTGGAACACCAGCGTGGTCGCGCCGCCGGAAGGCCGGATGGCCGACTATCTCGCCTCGCTCGAAAAGTTGATGGCGCGCGACGACACAATCGCCTTCCCCGGTCATGGCGGCCAGTATGAGACGCCTGCGCGTGTCGCCAAGGCGTACCTGATCCACCGTCGGATGCGTGACACGGCCATCCTCGAAGCGATCCGCCATGGCGCGACGTCGGTCGAGCAGGTGGTGGCACAGATCTACAAGGGTCTCGACCCGCGCCTGGTGGGTGCGGCGTCGATGTCCGTGCTCGCCCACATCGAGCATCAGGTGGAGCGGGGGCTTCTCACCGTTGACGGGCCGCTTTCTCTGGCGACCGTTCTATCGGCCGCTTGAGGTGGCCGGCTGGTACGTCCGCCTGCTGGATGCGCTGGCCACTACGTGCGGCAACGCCGACCGGGCCTGCCGCATCCATTCGCACTGACAACTCGCGCACGAAACGGCGGATGCGCGCGGCGTTGGCGCCGAAGTCGTGATTGCCGTAGCGCGATGCCGACCGGATATCAACGCGCGCCTCGCTGTCACTGCCGGCAATTCGAATGACAATATCGTCGGTGAACCCAAGCACCAGCGTGCGATCGGTCGCCTCGATTGTGCCGGGCTTCGGCGGCCGCGCCTGTGGCGCCTCCTCGGCGACCACTTTCCAGCCCATGCCCCGGCGCCCGCGCACGAGATCAATGGCAATTTCATAGGCGTCTTCGACCGAACGCGGGACGACGAGAGTTTGCAGGTCCGGATAGGCCTGCTGCTGGAGGGCCGCAAAGCGCACAGCAGGATAAACCGCAGCATTGGCGCCACGCGGCCGTTCGCGCGCCAGCGCCACAAAAGCTGGCGGCTGGGCGACGTTGGTCGTCACGTCCGATATTCGCGGCAGTGACAGAAAGATCGGCGTGATGACCGCCGGCCAGACCCACAGTGCGCCGGTGAGCAAAATGCCCCAGGCAGCGCCCCAGGCGCCCGTGCGCCCACGAATCCAAATCGACGTCGCAGCCACCAGCCCCAGCGCAAGTCCGAGGCCCGCAATCAAATACGTCGCGCCGATGAGGTTGATCGCAACCGGCGTCGAAAGCCAGGAGACGCGATGCAGAAGCATCGTGGCGACCAGCAACAGCACCGCGAAGATGCCAAGCCGACGCGACGCATCCGCGTAAGGCTCTCGGATCAACGTAGTGCGCCCGATCATGGTCCTCGGTCCTGGTCCTGAAACTTCTCTCAACGGCGTATCACGGTCTTCGTGGGTGGTATCAGGCTTCGCGCGCGGAGGCCATCGCGCGCTGGCCGCTCACGCCGCCTGTTCGACGAACTTGCGGGCCATCTCGAGGTCGACGGAGACGAGTTGGCTGACGCCTTTTTCGGCCATCGTGACGCCGAACAACCGGTTCATGCGCGCCATGGTCTGGGGATGATGCGTGATCACCAGGAAGCGCGTGGTGGTGTCCTCCGCCATCTTTTCCATCATCAGGCAAAAGCGGTCGACGTTGGCGTCGTCGAGCGGCGCGTCGACCTCGTCGAGCACGCAGATGGGCGAGGGGTTGGTCAGGAACACGGCAAAAATCAGCGACAGCGCGGTCAGCGTCTGCTCACCGCCCGACAGAAGCGACAACGTCGCCGGCTTCTTGCCGGGCGGCTTGGCGATGATTTCAAGCCCGCCTTCGAGCGGGTCCTCCGGGCTCTGGATCATTTCAAGGCGCGCCTCGCCGCCGTCAAACAGGATGCCGAACAGCTTCTGGAAGTGTCCGTTGACCACCTCGAACGCGGCGTCCAGCCGGCCCTTGGCCTCGCGATTGAGTTCGGCGATGCCGCCGCGCAATTTGGCGATGGCCTGCTCGACGTCGAGACGCTCTTTCTCGACCCCGTCAAACTGTTCCGTCATGCGAGCAAGATCATCGTCGGCGGCTAGGTTGACGCCGCCAAGCCGATCGCGGTCGGCCTTCAGGCGCGCGAGTTGGCGATCGACCTCGCCCATCTCGGGCAATGGCGCCTCGGCTGGATGCTCGGAGAGCGCCAGGCAGTCGTCGGGCGCCACGCCAAGCGCTTCGCGGGTTTTGCGGCCGTCGTCGGCGCGCTTGTTGCGGGCGGCTTCGAGGCGGGCTTCGGCGCGCGCGCGCGTCTCCCGGGTCGCCGATGCTGCCGCCTGCGCCGCCCGCAGTTCGGTTTGCACGGTACGGAACTGCGCGTCGGCGGCGGCGAGCTTATCGGCATGATCGCGGCGCGCGGCTTCTGCATCGGCGACGGCGGAGAACAACTTGTCGCGCTGCTCGGCCAGCATCTCGGGCAATTCGGCGAGAGCCTCCAGCTCTTCGAGGCTCGCTTCCAGGCGCGCGCGGAGATCGGCGGCCTGCGCTTCGGCACCCGCCCGGCGCTCGGCCCAGCGCGCGATGTCGGCGGCGATCACGTCCAGGCGGGCGAGACGGGCCTTATGCTCGCGATCAAGCGTGGCGATTTCCGCGCGCGCATTGGCGTGTTCGGTCCGCTTCTCCGCCGCATCTTCCTGGCACAGCGCCAATTGGTCCTCGAAGGGCTCGGCGTCGGCGATGGTCTCCAGCGCCAACTCCACCTCGACCACGCGTTCGGCGGCTTCCCCCAGCGCTTCGAAGGCTGTCTCGCGCGCTTCGGTGACGGACGCGATCTTGTGCTGCGTATCGCGCGCCTGCTGTTCCATGACCGTGAGCGCCTGTCGCGTCTCGGCCAAGCGCTGCTGTGTTTCGCGCGCGCGTTGGCGTTGCTGACGGATGCTCTCGTCGGCGCTGCGATGGGCGGTGGTGGCGGCGGTCTCCGCGGCGCGCTCGGCGCTGGATGCGGCCTGCAGGCGGTCGAGGTCGAGTGAGAGGCCGCCGAGACGGTTGCGATGGGCGAGGCGCAGCGCCGCCGGACTTTCGCCGTGCGCTGCAGCGACGAAGCCATCCCAACGCCAGAGATCGCCGGCCAGAGAGACCAGGCGCTGGCCAGCCTTCAAGTGCTGTTGCAATCGTGCGCCATCGGCCGCGTCGATCACGCCGATCTGAGCAAGGCGGCGGGCAAGCTCGAGCGGCCCGGTGACGCGTGCGGCCAACGGCTCGACACCGACAGGGAGTGCGGGATCGGCACTCTGGGGTCCATTGATGCGCCAGCGGATGGGGCTCTCCGCTGCCACCGGCACTTCCAGATCGTCGCCGAGGGCTGCACCGAGCGCTGCCTCGTAGCCCGGCTCCACGGCAAGACTGTCGACGACGGGGGCAAAGGCTGCATCACCCTGTGGCTTGAGTAGCTTCAGCAGCGTTTCGACTTCGACGGCGAGGCGCTCGGCAGCGAGCCGCGTCGACTGCGCCTTCTCGCGCGACCGGGTCAACGCGGCGGATGTTTCAAGCACGTGCGCCTCGGCATCCTCGAGGCCAGCTTCAACCGCGTCGTGCTCGGCGGCCAGCGCCTGTCCCTCCTGCTGCAAAGCAGCGAGCCTTCCGGCATCCGGCGCGCGCCCGATGACGTCGCGATGCTGGGAATCGAGCGCGGCAAGCTGGCGTTCGGCTTTGGCCTTGGCCTCGCGCCGCTCATGCACTTGAGCCTCGAGGCTCTTGCGGCGGGCGCGGGCTTCGGCGGCGGCAGCCTGCAAGCCGGCGAGGCGCTGGTCGATGGTGCGGACAGCGGCCTCGGCGGCGACGACGGCTGATTGCGCCCGCGCCTCGAAGTCGCGCGCGGTACCTTGCGTTCGTTCGAGGTCAGCCTTCTCGCGCACGAGACGCTGGTGCGTTTCGGTGGCTTCCTTGACGAGGGCGTCCTCGCGGCTGGCGTCACGCGTCATCTGCTCGGCGCGCTGTTGCAGTTCACGCTGGCGGTCAGCCTGCCGCTGCGCCTCGCGCTCGAAATTATCGCGCTCGACAGTCAGGCGGTGGAGTGCCGCGGCTTTTCCGGCTTCCGTTTCGCGCAGAGATGGCAGCACTTCGGCGGCGGCCAACTCGTCGCGCACAAGCG
>JANYHP010000271.1 GCA_025359005.1 Hyphomicrobiaceae bacterium
ATCTCCCCGCTGCTCAGCAATCTCTATCTCACCGAGGTGGACAGAATGCTGGAGCGAGCGAAGGAGGTGACACGCAACGGCAAGTACACCTACATCGAATATGCACGTTTTGCTGACGATCTGGTGATCTTGATCGACGCCCATCCGCGGCATGGCTGGCTGATGGCGGCGGTGCAAAAACGGCTTCGCGAGGAATTAGCCGCTCTACAAGTCGAAATCAATGAAGAGAAGAGCCGAACCGTGGATCTCGGCCAAGGCGAAAGCTTCGGCTTCCTCGGATTCGACTTCCGCCGCATCCGTAGTCGACGGGGCGTATGGCGTGCGAACTACACGCCCAAGCTCAAGAAACGCACGGCACTGCTGCGGAAACTCAAGGACGTGTTCCGCCGTCACCAATCGCAACCAGTCCATCGGGTCGTGCAGTTGATCAACCCGGTGCTGCGCGGATGGGTGAACTACTTTGCGGTTGGACATTCCAGCGAGTGCTTCAGCTTCATCAAAGACTGGGTGGAAAAGAAGGTTCGGCGCCATATGCTGCGAGCACGGAAGCGAAAAGGCTTCGGCTGGACGCGGTGGAGTAGGCAGTGGCTGTACGAGGCCGTGAAGCTATACAACAGCTATCGGGTTCGAAGGTCGGTGTCGAAAGCCGTCCCAGCAGGATAGGCCCAATAAACCTTGGCATGAAGCAAACAGGAGAGCGTAGTGCGGGAAATCCGCACGCTGCGTTCGACGTGGCGGGGGCTGGAAACGTGACATGGTCGAGATATTGTGGCACTCGCAGACGAAAGGGCGAGCCAACAGCGAAAACAAACATCGACCTAAATCGACGCGCCAGTCCTCGACCCTACCGATGAGCGGGGAGAGGAACCGGAGCGAAGGCCAGTCGCCCCAAGCTACCGCGCCCATCCTCGACTCTACTCAACCCACCTCCGCGTCGAGTGCGGTTTTGGGTGCGCGCGCAATCGGCCGGGTTGACGGCGGCGTTTGATTGGGACGCATTGGAACGCGTTGGGGTGGAGAGTTCGGGGCGGAGGGCGGCGCCAGGGCCGCGATGGTCACGCCGGTGCGGGCGCTATGCCTTCGATACATGCAACGAGATCGGCGGCAAACGGATAACTGGCTGGAAACGCCAGCTTGATGCGGCTCTTCAATTCCTCGACGCGAACGGCGATCTTGATAAACGTGCGCCGGATTGTCTCGAAGGTCGCGCCATACCAAGCCGGACGCGGCGGGGCGCAACGGCGCAGAGAATGTAACATCCAGTAGGCGCCCATGTGCAAGAAAAGCCTGAACAGATTGGCTTGCCAGCGATGGCATGCGGTCTTGTCCGAGCGCGTGTAGAGCTTCATGTCCTTGATCAGATTTTCCATGCAGCCGCGCGCGCAATAGACTTTCTCGTACAGCACTTTCCCGCGTCCGGGCAGATTGGTGACGATGAAGCGTGCATCCTGCCCCAAGCTGGTGGCTTCGACGCGCGCGATCACCCGGCGCTCGGCGCTCCAGCTGTGTGCCGCATATTTGTACCGATGAAACCGGCGCACGACAGGCCGCGACAGCTTGCGTTTGTAGGCGCATGACTGCTTCCAAGGCTCAGCCATTCCACCCAATCGGCTGTTGATGGCAAGGCCGATAATGTACTGGCACTCATGGCTTTCCAGCAATGCGAGCACCGGCTCGCTGCAATAATGGCTGTCGCTGCGCAGCACGATCTTGACCTTTGGCCAGTGCTCACGGATGCGGCCAATGACGCGGCGCAGGATGTACGTGATTTCCTTGCCCGATGGCCGCTGGCCCGGCCGCATCAGCGCCATCACCGGCTTGCCGGACGTGGCTTCGAAAATCAGCATCGGTTGGAAGCAGGTGGCACCAACATGCGCATTGAACAGCGCAAGTTGCTGCTGGCTGTGCGCGGGATCATCGGTGTCGTCGATGTCGAGCACGATGCGGTCGGGCACGCGATCCCAGCTGCCGCAGAACAGATCGATGAAGCCGTAACCGATTGCCAGCAATGCATGTCTATCAGCGCGATTCTCCAATCGCGACAGCGTCGGCTGGCTCATTAGATCGCGGCCGGTCTCGGGAGCGCGGCCGCAGGCAATCTTGAAGGCAGGATCGGCGCGGAGTTGGTCGAGATCGTCGCAATCCTCATATCCAGCGGCAATCGCCATCATGCGCGCCAACGCCATGTCAGCGTAGCTGTGCACGACACGGAGCGGATCGCGATCATCGGGGAGCGACTTGGTGATCACATCGGCAAGACCGAGCCGCTGTGCGATCTCGCGCAAAACGATCAACCCGCCGTCGGACGACATCATCCCGGCGTCAAACGTGGCTGTGAGCGGTTTGGCGGCGACCGGTGACAATCCCGGCAGAAACTGCGTAAGTTCGGTCATGATGAGCAGCGATTTCTGGCGGTGACGCGCACGCTTCTGCTTCGATACCAGAATGCTACGCCAATCCAATTCCTTCGCCGCCGCTCATCACGTCACACCGTAGGGGACGGTGAATAATTGGGGCTAGCAAAATACTTGCCGCTGCACGATGGCGGTTGGGTTGGGTACAGGCACCGGAACAGCGGAGTGCTGGTGGCGGGTTTCTGCGTGGCATGTGCGACGCTGTTCAGGTGCCTGTCCCCCGTCCGCGCGTTGTCGTTAACTTGCGTGCCTCATGTCCGAAGGGGTGTGCATGCTCACGTCGCTCTGAATCCAAGTTCAGACACGAAGTTTGTGTAAGTGCGTATCGGCTGACGGCAGAAAGTGGCCCCAAGCAGTCCCGTTCGCAATGCACCCGGTTGGCGGACGGTTCTGCGGAGTCATTCTGACCGCCAAAGTTTTTGACGGATGCTGCCGCTGACCGCGCGTGCCGGCGGGCTCCGCGCGACCACTTGGAAGTCCCCTTGCGGGGCCGCGGTGTCGGCACGCGCAAGCGAAGACAAGCACCAGCCCCGTCAGCGCACGCCACGCCCCCGTCGTTCGGCTGCCATATTGAGCGCGTTGGCGGCCACGACGATGGCGGCGCCGATGGCGACGTTGGCAGCCACGTGCTCGCCGTAGACGCTGGCGCCGACGACGGCGATCAGCGGCAGGCGCAGAAAATCCATCGGCGCGACGATGATCGCATCCGCCAAGCCAAACGCGCGCGTCAGGCCATAGTGCGCGGTGAGGCCGGCGATGCCCAGCACGCCCACCCAGCCCCAGGTCGTCAACGCCGTGCCGCCAGTCCACGACGTCGGCCAGAGGCCGGTCTTGATGCCGATGGCGAGCATCAGCGCTGCCGCGATGGTCGCCTGCAACACCTGCATCCAGAACAGAATGCGCAGCGCCGGATCGGTGCGCGTCAACCGCTTGGTGATCAGCATGGAGCCCGCGAAACCCACCGCCGACGCCGCCGCAGCCAAGGTGCCGAGCGACGCCGACAGCTGGAACCGGCCGGCGAGCAAGCCCGGTTCAGCGACGATCAGCGCGCCGAGAAATCCGAGCGCCGCCGCGCCAAGCCGCGCCGCCGTCAGCCGTTCGCCGAGGAAAAACGGCGCCAGCAGCGCCACCCACAAAGGTGCTGTGAATTCGAGCGCGAACACTTCCGTCAGCGGGATGAGCGTCACCGCCACCAGCCACGCGTACTGCGCCGAGAAATGCACCGCCGCACGGGCGTAGTGTAACGGCATGTGGGTTGAGCGGACGCCGCCGAGCCCACCCGGCTGCCGCCCATAGAGCACCGACAGGACGACGACACCCAGAACCGAACGCCAGAAGATCAACTCGTTGGTGGTGAGCAAGCGTCCGCCCTCGCGCCCGGCGATGGCGATGGCCGAGAACGACAGCAGCGCCAGCCCCATCCACAGCGTTGCCCGCGTCAGCGCCGAGCGCTGCGGCCTTGCAGTATTTGTTATCATGGTGCACCCGGGCGTCCGCCCTGTTTCCCGCGCAGCCACCAGAGCGGCCGGCCATCGATGATCAGCAGGCCGAGGGCGATGACGCCCGCGCCCGCAAACTCCTTCGTCGAGAGGCGCTCGCCGAGAGACACCCACCCGAGCAGCACCGGCGTGATCGGCACCACGATGGAGGCGAGCATGGAATTGACCGGCCCCGCCCGCTTCAGCACCGTGAAGTGGCACAGCGGCGCCAGCCCCGATCCGACCAGCCCCATTGTGAGCATCGCGATCCAGGGCAGGACGCCCGGATTTGGCAGCGACCACGGACGCTCGACGGCCAGCATCAGCGGCACGGTCAGGACGATCGCGCCGATGATCTGGCCGAGTGCGACGACGAACGGATGATGCCCGGCGAGATGGCGGCGGGCGAAGATGTTGGCCGCCGCAAAGCAGATCGTGGCAGCCACCAGCAGGCCTTGCGCGTGCCACGACCCCGCGGCCCCGCTGGCGCCGGTGATGATCGCCACGCCCACGATGCCGACGACGATGCCGGCAAAGCGCGGCCAGGTGAACCGCTCCTCGGCAACAAACCACGGCGCCAGCAGCAATGCCCACAACGGCGACATGGTCATGAAGATGGCGGCGATCCCGCCCGACACCTCGCGCTGCGCCTCGATGATCAGCCAGAACGGCAGGGCGTTGTTGAGCGCCGAGAACACCAGCAGCCGCCGCCACTCGGGCCACGTCGCGGGCAGGCGCAGACCCATGGCGCCCGTCACCGCAAACAGCAGCATCGCCGCTGGCAGCAACCGGATCGCACTCAAGGTCAGCGGTGGCATCGACTTGCGGGCGATGGCGATGAAGAAGAACGTGCTGCCCCAGAAAATCGCCTGCAGCGCCACCAGCCCCCATTCGGTCGGCCCCATCACACGGCTGGGCAGATGGGCCGCGGCGGCTGTCACCCCATGCGCCGCGAACCCGGACGAACCGTTGCGCGAAGGCCCAGTTGATGCGTCGGGCTCAGTATCGCGCGGCACGGGGAAAACTCCTGGCGGCGGCACGGTGGCGCGCGCCGCGTGTGTGCCGCTTGCGGGTGGCGCGCGGCAGCGGATGATCCCGCGCTTATTGGCGATCCGCGACGGTCGCGCAACCCGATGCACGGCCCGACACGGGGGAGAGGTGGAGGCCAGGCCTGGCCGGGGCGCGACGGCGCGACCAAAACGTCCTATCCGACGCGCGACTATCGGTTGACTGGATCGGCGCCGCGGGCCGTCGTAAAGTCCCGCCAAACATGGGTTGCAACTGGCAGCCCGCAGGCCGCCAGGGTGACGCGCATGTCCATGATCCCCGATTTCGCCTCCATTCCCTTCGATGGCCCGCCGTCCCGCCCGGTCACACCTCCGCCCGTCGCCACCGACGGCATCGACACCCCCGAAGGCATCCGCATCAAGCCCCACTACACCGTGGCCGATAGCGCCGGGCTCGATTTCGTCTCGGGCCTGCCCGGCATCGCACCCTTTCTGCGTGGCCCCTACCCGGCCATGTACGCCCTGCAACCCTGGACCGTCCGCCAGTATGCCGGGTTCTCAACCGCCGAGGACAGCAACGCCTTCTATCGCCGAAACATCGCCGCCGGGCAAAAGGGGCTTTCGGTCGCCTTCGATCTGGCGACCCACCGCGGCTATGATAGCGACCACCCCCGCGTCTCCGGCGATGTCGGCATGGCCGGTGTGGCGATCGACAGCATCCTTGATATGCGCACCCTGTTCGGCGGCATCGACTTGTCACAGATGAGCGTGTCGATGACCATGAACGGGGCTGTGCTGCCGATCCTCGCGCTGTTCATCGCGGCCGGCGAAGAGCAGGGCGTGCCGGCGGCCAAGTTGTCCGGCACCATCCAGAACGACATCCTCAAAGAATTCATGGTGCGCAATACCTACATCTATCCGCCCGCGCCCTCCATGCGGATCATCTCGGACATCTTTACCTACACCTCCGCGCACATGCCGAAGTTCAACTCCATTTCGATTTCCGGCTATCACATGCAGGAAGCGGGCGCGACGGCCGACCTGGAACTCGCCTATACGCTGGCCGACGGCATCGAATACGCGCGAGCCGGCGTGGCCGCCGGATTGCCCATCGACAAGTTTGCGCCGCGGCTGTCGTTCTTCTGGGCCATCGGCATGAACTTCTTCATGGAGGTGGCCAAGATGCGCGCGGCGCGGCTGCTGTGGGCGCGCGCCATCAAACGTGAGTTCGCGCCGGCCGACGAACGCTCGTTGTCGCTGCGCACACATTCCCAGACGTCGGGCTGGTCGCTCACCGCGCAGGACGTCTTCAACAACGTCACCCGCACGGCCATCGAGGCACTCGCCGCCACGCAGGGCCATACCCAGTCGCTGCACACCAACGCGCTCGACGAAGCCATTGCGTTGCCGACCGATTTCTCCGCCCGCATCGCGCGCAACACGCAGCTCGTCATCCAGCATGAAACCGGCGTAACTAAAGTGGTCGATCCACTCGGCGGCAGCTACTACATCGAATCGCTCACCGACAGCCTTGTAAAACACGCCGAAGCCCTCATCGCCGAAGCCAACGAAGCTGGCGGCATGACCAAAGCCATCGAAGCGGGCATCC
>JANYHP010000290.1 GCA_025359005.1 Hyphomicrobiaceae bacterium
GCCATGAAGGCGAGGCGTTCGAAGAGGTGGACGTCCTGTTCGTTCTTGAGGAGGGCGCCGTGCAGGGGCGGGATCAGCTTGCGGGGGTCCTGTTCGCGCAGCGTCTCGGGCGTGATGTCTTCGTTGAGGAGCAGCTTGATCCAATCGAGCAGTTCCGATGTCGACGGCTTCTTCTTGAGGCCGGGCACTTCGCGGATGTCGTAGAACACCCGCATCGCTTCGGTGACGAGGCGGCCCTTCTGGCCGGGGAAATGCACCTCGATGATGTCGCGCATGGTTTCGGCGTCGGGGAACTTGATGTAGTGGAAGAAGCAGCGGCGCAGGAAAGCGTCGGGCAGTTCTTTCTCGTTGTTCGAGGTGATCATCACGATGGGCCGCTTCTCGGCCTTGATGGTCTCGCCGGTCTCGTAGACGAAAAACTCCATGCGATCGAGTTCCTGCAACAGGTCGTTGGGGAACTCGATATCGGCCTTGTCGATCTCGTCGATCAGCAGAACGGGGCGCTCGGGCGCGGTGAACGCCTCCCACAGCTTGCCCTTCTTGATGTAGTTGGAGATATCCTTGACGCGGGCGTCGCCGAGCTGGCTGTCGCGCAGCCGCGACACGGCGTCGTATTCGTAAAGGCCTTGCTGGGCCTTGGTGGTGGACTTGATGTGCCACTCGATCAGGGGGGCCTTCAGCGCCTTGGAAATCTCGTGCGCGAGCACGGTCTTGCCGGTGCCGGGTTCGCCCTTGACGAGCAACGGGCGCTGCAAGGTGACGGCGGCGTTGACCGCAATCTTGAGGTCGTCGGTCGCGACATAGTTCTTCGTGCCGGTGAATTTCATGCCGCCGGAGGCTCCCTCTTGGCTGTCCCGGGCGGTTTTAAAGCATCTTTCCCATAAGCTGACTACCCGCTGTTCGGCAGACGACGGTGCAGGCCACTTGATCAAGTGCTTCTGAATGGCCCGTGAGCCGTGGATGGGCTACGTCTTAGCTTCGTGCGCCGTGAGCGATGATCGGCGCCCACTGCCATCCGACCGCCCTTTGCCCCCCAGGACGTCCCGTTATGACCACCAAAATGGAGCGCCCGTTGGCGCCCCTGGCCAACCTGCTGAGCCGCCTGGATACGCCGTTCCTCGGGCCGCCACTCCCTGACCGGCTGCCCGATCGTGTTGCGCGCGCCATTCACGACCAGGAAGAGCGGTCGGAGATCCTCATCTGCTGGGTGCAACTGGCGGCGATCTTGTTTTTCGGGACGTTCTACTTCCTGTCGCCGCGCGGTTATTTTGCCAAGACGTCGTTCGAGCCCGTGCCGATAATGCTGGCGTGTTACGCCCTGTTTACGCTGTTGCGCCTACGGCTGGCGATGGTTGGCAAACTCACGGATGGGCTGCTGGCGGTGTCGGTCATCGCCGACATGGTCGTGCTGATGCTGACGATCTGGTCTTTCCACCTGCAATACAACGAGCCACCGACGCTGTACCTCAAGGCGCCGACCATTCTCTATGTGTTCGTGATCATCGCGCTCAGGGGGCTACGGTTCCATCCCCGCTGGGTGCTGCTGTCGGGCATCTCGGCGGCCGTCGGCTGGCTGCTTTTGCTCGTCTACGCCATGCGGCATCAGGACATGACAAGCACCATCACGCACAGCTTTGCCGAATACGCCATGTCGAATAAGCTGCTGGTCGGGGCGGAAGTCGACAAGATCGTTTCTATTCTCGCGTTCACGGCGGTGCTGGCCCTGACGCTCGAGCGGGCGCGTCGGTTGCTCGTCCGGCAGGTGACCGAGGAAGCTGCGACGACCGAGTTGTCACGCTTTTTTGCGCCCGATATCGCCGAGAGCATCATCCAGGCGGACGAGACGATCGAACTCGGCAAGGGCGTCGAGCGTCAGGCGGCCGTCATGTTCCTCGATCTGCGTGGCTTTACGACGTTTTCGAACACGCTGTCGCCGAACGATCTCGTCGCCATGGTCATCTCGTACCAGTCGTGCGTCGTGCCGATAATCCGCAACCACGGGGGCAGCGTCATTACCTATCTCGGCGACGGTATCATGGTGACGTTTGGCGCCACCCGGCCCAGCGAGACCTACGCCGTCGATTGTCTGCGCGCGACGGAGGAACTGCTGGTTGCGCTGCCTGCATGGACGACGGATCGCAAGGCGCAGGGCCTGCCTGCCTCGGGCGCCGGCATCGGCGTGGCGTCGGGGCCTGTGACCTACGGCGCGATCGGCACCGAGGGGCGTCTCGAATACGCGGTGATCGGCGATGCCGTCAGCCGTTCGGCCAAGCTGCAGGCGCAGACCAAAGGGCAGAAGGCACCCGCCTTGTCCACCAGCGTGCTGTGGGCCGAAGCCATCGCGCAAGGCTTTACGCCAAGCTGCCGTCACGACGATCGCGTCTGCACGCTGCCCGGTATCGCCGAGCCTGTTGATATTGTCGCGATGTCGCCGCCCGAAGTGGCGTGACGGGGCGAGGGCCCGCTGGTGCCGCTTATGAGCCCCAGATAGGCGCGCGCTTGGCGATGAAGGCGCCGATGCCTTCGGCGGCGTCTGCTTCCAGCATATTGGCAACCATGGTCGCTGCGGCGTCGGCATAGGCCGCGGCGAGTGGCTGCTCGATCTGGGCGTAGAACGCGGCCTTGCCGATACGGACCGTCACCGGGGATTTGGCGGCGATCGTTGTGGCCATCGCCAGTGCTTCGGCGCGCACGCGATCGGGCGCCGTCACGCGGTTCACCAGCCCGGCAGCCATGGCGCCTTGTGCGTCCAGCGCCTCGCCGAGCAGCAGCATGGCCATGGCCTTCTTGCGCGGGAGGTTGCGGGTCAGCGCCACCATGGGCGTCGAGCAGAACAAGCCGATGTTGACACCTGGTGTTGCAAACGTCGCGGCCTCGCCGGCCACCGCCAGGTCGCAGGTCGCCACCAGCTGGCAGCCGGCCGCGGTCGCCACCCCTTCAACCGCTGCGATGACTGGTTTGGGTGAGCGCACGATGGCCTGCATGAGTTCGGCGCAGCGCCCCATGATGTGCGCGTAATAGGCGCGGCCCTTGTCTGGGTCGGTGCGCCGCGCGGTCAACTGCTTGAGGTCGTGGCCTGCCGAGAATGCCGGGCCATGCGCCTGGATGACGATGGCGCGCACAGTGCGATCGGACGTTGCTGCATCGATCGCGCTTTGGAGGGCCGCCAGCATCGCCTCAGACAAGGCGTTGCGCGACGGCGGATGATCGAGCGTCAGGATTGCGATGGCGCCCTGACGCTCGACGTGCAGCGGTGATGCGGAGGCAGGCATCGCGGTCACTGTAGAACCTTGTCGATGTCGGCGCGATTCTTCTTCACGAGTTCGACGTTCTCGGGGAACTGGATGGGCTGCGCCGACTTGAGCGCTTCTGTCAGCTCGTCGAGCATCTGTTTCTTGTCTTTTTCGGCGAGGGACTTGTCGGCGCCCACTTCGTCGATCTCTTTCTTGATGGAGGCGACTGGGTCGGTGTAGTTGCCCGTGGTCGGGTCGATGCCCGCCATGACCATCGAGATGTTGGCGGCGACGTCGTCGTACTCGGCGAAGTCCTTGAAGCCGTTCTTGGTGGCGATCGCTTCGAGCTCGGCCTGGATCTTGGGGTCGGGCTTTTCGCTGGTGGCGGCCTGCATCTTTTCGCTGATCTTGGCCATGTCGGCCTGAGCGGCAATGAAGCCCTTGATTTGGGGGTCGGTGAGTTTGATCTGCTTGATCACGTCCTGGGCTGATGCCGTGGGTGCGATGGCCAGCGACGGCAGCATCACGGCCGCAAGCGTCAAGGCCAGAATGGCCGACCAGGCTTTCAAGAGATTCCGCATGCGATGAGCTCCTTGTGTTCCGCGCAGGGTGCAACGATAAGATGCCGGGCTAGTCCCGGCAATTGACGAAAGTGAGACACGGCCCGTCATGGACGATCAACGGACCCAGAATAACGCACAGCCTGCCGAATTTCCGGCGGGCGTGATGTCTGTAGCCGAAATCGAACGGCTCCTCGACCAGCATTTTCCGCAGATCCATCTCGGCGGACGCGTGTTCTTTATCGAAGGTGCGGGCCGCAATGGCGCGCGCATGCGTATGGCAGCACACGAGAAAAACCTGCGGCCGGGCAATACGCTGTCCGGACCCAGCATGTTCCAGCTCGCCGATCTGGCGCTTTATGTCGCAATTCTGGCGACGCTCGGCGACGCGGCCCTGCAGGCGGTGACCACCAACCTGAACATCAATTTTCTGTCGCGACCGAGCCCAGGCGATCTGTTCGCCGACGTCACCCTGGTCAAAGTCGGCAAGCGGCTGATCGTCGGTGAGGTCGATATGCGGTCCGGCGGGGCCAGTGCGCTGGTCGCCCACGCGATTGCCACTTACGCCATGCCGACGAAACGTTGATGGGCAGGCCCCGCAGCCGATCACATGGGATCGACGGCGAACGGGCCGATCGCAACGAGGCGACAATTGCGATCCTGGCGGCCGCAGTCGTCCAGGGCACTTCTGGTGGCCTCGGTCTCGGACGCGGCATTGACGGACATCCCGATCTTGCCGGCGCTGCCCACCGCAACGCTGCTCCAGCCACCCTGGGCATTGGACAATTTGCGGCTGACGTCGTCGCGCAGTTCCGGTGCGATGCTGTCACTGGCTTGCGGATTGAAGAAGCTGACCGCGCGCCTGGTTGCGGGGATCGGCAGCACGAAGACGTCGTCGACGGCGAGAATTCGGCAGGCCACGCCGGCAGCATACCCGCAGGCTTCGAGTGCGCGGCGGACGGCTTCGTCGAGCGAGTGCTGCTCGAAGTAGAACGTGAACGTGCCGGATGACGCTATCGCCAGGGCACGGCTCTGCTTGGAGGCGCTGTAGCGTTCGAGGCGCTTTTCCTGCTCGCCTTTTGGGGTCCACGGTACACGATTGATATCAAACGGTGTTTCGATGCTGCGATCACGCACAAGCCAGGGGGCTTGCGGCAGTGGAGGCAAACCGCGCTTGGAGACAACCTTTTCGCCGATCGCGAACAGGTCGCATGTGTAGGTGTTCCAAGTCACGGCGTCGGAGGCACGCTTGCAAGCGTCGAGTGCTGCTGCGGACGCTGCCTCCTCGCTGTCGCGTTCGGTGGCCATGCCGTTGCGGACCAAGCTGATGGCCAAGGCTTTGTAATCCCTGGCGGGCATGTAGTCGCGCACTATGATCTGGCGCATGGCGTCACTGACAAGGGGGACGACCGCGGGGGCGAGCCGCAATGCAGACGGCGCGTTGGGTTGCGGCATGGCTCGGGCTCGCGACGCGGTGGCCAAGGCTGCCTGCACAGGGGGCGCACCGGCGAGGGGTGCGGAGGTGTGTGGCTTTCGCTGCCATAGCGTGGCGGTGGCGCCGAGGGCGGCCATGATCATGAAGGCGGCCGCCAGGGTGATGGGCTGGTGTCGGGGGGAGATGTCCGGTGGGGGAGCAGAAATTGTTTCGC
>JANYHP010000295.1 GCA_025359005.1 Hyphomicrobiaceae bacterium
GCTCTCGATCCACCAGTTGGCGTCACGCAGGCGCATGGCCTGATCGTCGTTGCGGATGCCGAGCTTCGAGCCGCCAGTGTCCTGGGTTTGGCTGAAGGTCGACGTACGCGCCTTGTCGGCGATGTCGAGAACCAGCGAGTAGCCGGCCGATGCGGTGGGGCTGATTTTGGCGGAACCGCGGATACCGAAGCGGGTCTGCAGGTTGTGGTTGCCGTAGCCCATCTCAACGTTTGAGCGCGTGCCATCCGACCAGCCAACGACCGATTGGTTCACGAGGCCCCAGAGTTCCACCGACGTGCGGCGTGTGCCCTTGCGAACGGTTGTTGCTTCGAGTTCAGCAACGCGCTCTTCGAGGTCTGCGCAGCAGTCCCCACCGAGATCGGCTGCGTAAGCGTTGGTAGACAGAATGCCGGCCGCGGCGACGAGCGCCAGACGGCTAGCCGACTTCTTAAGTCCCCCGTACATATTTTCTCTCCGTTTGACACGTTAAGCGACGAACCGACTACGAGCTGGACACTGACTGGGCAGAGACACAACAGACGCAGACAAGTTCACGAACTACGATTTCTATTCTCCGGGTAGATCTTGTAATGCGTGCCCCGCTTGCGACTGCCTGGGCACTTTCAGCGGGCGATGAACACCGCGTCTGCATCACTCAACCGTTCCGCAGTCAGGAATACGCAAAGATGAAGGATGGGTAAAGCTGCAATGCTGCAACTGTGTCGTCTTTGGGCTCGCATGTGGCCGAATCGCCGCAGATTTGCGACGGCGAGGCGCAGAAAATAATGAGAAAATTGCCTCGATGAGTCGCAAGCCAAGCGTTAAATGCATGATTCGGCGTGTTTTATTTTCAGCGGGTCGGGATGCAATATTTCTGGGCGGTGGGCGCTGTTGGCGGGCGAAGGGGCCTTGCTTTGAGTACAGTTGCCGAGCCCGCACCTCGCTTTTTCCGGCAGATCGGCGCTTATTGCAGCGTGGATACACTCTATGCCTTTGGGGCCGCACCCATGACGGACGCGACTGTAGCATCAGTCCTCGAGCCAACTGACCGCCCGTTCGGTGACACTGGCCACCGGCACGCTGATGTCGTCATGGCGGGCGCGGGGCCGGCGGGATTGGCGGCGGCCCTGGCCGTCGCGCAAGCTGGCCAAAGAGTGACTGTACTGGCGCCGGGCGTCGGGCCCGCTGGGTTGGCGCCCGCTCGGGCGATCGACCTGCGCACGACCGCGGTCCTGGGCGATGGCATCGCCTATCTGCAGCGCCTTGGAGTTTGGGAGCGGGTCGCGGCGGTGTCGGCCCCGCTGGCCGGCATCCGTCTGATCGATGACCGGAACGGCTGGTTTCGGGCCCCGGAAGTGCTGTTCCGGGCGGCGGAGACTGGGCGCGTGGCCTTCGGCTATAATATCCCGAATGCGCCCCTGGTGGCCGGGTTGCTCGCTGCAGCGACCGAAAACGCAGCCGTGACGTTGATCGAAACGCGCGGCGTCGTGCGGGCCGCGCCGAGTACCGAAAGCGTCGTTCTGGAAACACAGGAAGGGCTGTTTTTTAGGGCGAAACTGGCGATTGCGGCCGACGGTCGTGCCTCTGTAGTGCGGGCTGCAGCCGGCATCCGAACGCGCGAATGGAGCTATCCGCAGACGGCGCTGGTGGTGAGTTTCGGGCATAGCCGCCCCCATGACGGTATCTCCACCGAGTTCCACCGAGCTGTCGGGCCGTTTACGACCGTGCCGCTGCCCGACGACAGGTGGGGCCATGCCTCGAGCCTGGTGTGGGTCGAGACGCCTGACGAAGCGGCGCGGCTGATGGCGCTGGGCGACGATGCCTTCGTGGTCGCAGTCGAAAGGCGCCTCGGCGGCCTGTTGGGGCGCCTGCGCAACCTGGGGCCACGCGCAAAGTTTCCGCTGAAGGGGTTGATGGCGACGACGACGGGCCGCAATCGCGTGGCCCTCATCGGTGAGGCGGCCCATGTCGTGCCGCCGATCGGCGCGCAGGGCCTTAATCTGGGGTTCCGCGACGGCGCGGCGCTGGCCGAAGCCCTATCCGGCCTGAATGGTGACCCGGGTGACGCGGTGGTCACCACCCGATATGCGCGCGCCCGCGCCGCCGACCTCGTCAGTCGCGAGATCGGCATCGACCTCTTGAACCGTGCGTTGCTGACGAACATGGCGCCGCTTCAGGCTATGCGCGGCCTCGGGCTGCACGCCCTGGCGAACAGCCCTACCCTGCGCCGCGCCGCCGTCGAGATGGGCCTCCGACCGCCGGGCCCCGTGCCGGCGCTGATGCAGCCGCTGGCCGAAGTCTGAGGCGTGCCGCAGCCGATGCTTGCCAAGGTGTGACGAACCCGGGTAGCGGGGAGGCGATATCGCCCGTCACACCTCACCCTCCATGCATCGTCAATGCCCTCAAACGTCCCTGCCATTGTCGCCGATCTGCGCTACCGGGTGGAATACGCCGGTCTTCGCCTGCTCGTAGGGCTGGCGCGCCTGGGGCCGATCGAGACCGCAACGCGCGTCTCAGCCGCGCTGTGGACGCTGATCGCGCCGCGCCTGCGCCGTCATGCGCGCGCGCTTGCCAACCTCGCGATTGCCTATCCTGAGAAAACCGACGCCGAGCGGGAGGCGATCGCGCGTGCGATGTGGGGCAATCTCGGCCGCGTCATGGTCGAGACGATGCGGATCGACCAGTTGATGCAAGAGCCGCAGCGGTTCGAATTCCTGTCGCAACGCACGTTTGATCGTTACCGCGGCAAACTCGGACCCGCCGTGGGCGTAACCTTGCACCAGGGCAACTGGGAACTCGCCGCCTGGCCGTTCACGGAAGCCGGCGGCAAGCCCGCCGCTATTTTTCGGATGGTCAAGAACCCCTACGTCGATGCCTATCTCCGGCGCCAGCGGGAAGGCCTGTTCCCAGGCGGTCT
>JANYHP010000301.1 GCA_025359005.1 Hyphomicrobiaceae bacterium
TCCTGCGCATCGTCCGCGGCCGCAGGCGCGTGACTAAAAAGTTGCTGTCAAAAGGCCGGGAGACGTGAGGGCGCGGCCCCCTTTTCTGGAGCGCCCACTCCAATGGCATGAGGCCCCTCAGAATCTTGCGCGATGCGGCAGAAGACGCCCGCACCGACTTGACTCCCCACCCGGTCGAGGTCGACATGTAATACTCGGTCTGATCCGCGCCGGTTGCTGGTGGGCAATCAAAGGCGCAAATATAGAGCGGCCCTGGAGAGCAATCTCCGGGGCCGCTTGCTGTCTGTTACAAGCGGGTTGCGAGCAAGGTGCCGTGGGACGTGTCCCGCGTTGAATTCGCCGAGACACTTTTCGCTGGTATACCTGTTGCCAATCGAACGACTTTCGACCTATACGGTCGACTTAGGCAGTCCCGCTGACAGGGGCGCCGGCGCGCAGGCGCCATCCAATCAACGCTCGGGATGGAAACCTTCACATGAAGTCCATGCACAAGTTAGCGGCCGGTGTGGCGATTGCTGCCCTTTGGGCTGGCGCTGCCGCCGCCCAGGACGTCAAGATCGGCATCAGCGGGCCCTTCACCGGTGGTTCGGCTGCGATGGGCGTGAGCATGCGCGACGGCGTCAAGCTCGCGGTCGAAGAAATCAACAAGGCCGGCGGGATCCTGGGCGGCAAGAAGATTGTGCTCATCGAGCGCGATGACGAAGCCAAGAACGAACTCGGCGTGCAGATCGCGCAAGAGCTGATCAACAAGGAGAAGGTGGTCGCCACCGTCGGCTTCATCAATACCGGCGTGTCGCTTGCCTCGCAGCGCTTCTACCAGGAAGCCGAAATCCCGGTGATGAACAACGTCGCCACCGGCACACTCGTCACCAAGCAATTCCTGCCGCCGGAGCACAAGAACAATTACATCTTCCGCACCTCGGCCAACGACGCCATCCAGAGCGCCATGATCGCCGAGGCCGTGAAGAAGTCCGGCTACACCAAGCCCGCCATCATCGCCGACAGCACAAACTACGGCCAGCTCGGCCGCGCCGACCTCGAAAAAGCCCTCGCCGAGCGCGGCCTCAAGCCGGTCGCCGTCGAGAAGTTCAATATCGGCGACACCGACATGACCGCGCAGGCCCTGCGCGCCAAGGATGCCGGCGCCGACGTCGTGCTGACGTACGCGATCGGACCTGAACTGGCCCAGACCGTCAACGCCGTCGTCAAACTCGGCTGGAAAGTGCCGGTGATGGGCTCGTGGACGTTGTCGATGGCCAGCTTCATCGACAGCGCCGGCCCCAGCGGCGAAGGCGTGTTGATGCCGCAGACCTTCATCCAGGCCCCGTCGACGCCTAAGCGCAAGGCCTTTATCGAGGCTTATCAGGCGGCCTACAAGGTCGAGCGCATTCCCTCGCCGGTCTCGGCTGCGCAGGGTTATGACTCGATGCTGCTGCTCGCCGCCGCTATCGACCAGGCAAAATCGACCGACGGTCGCAAGGTTCGTGAAGCGCTGGAAAACCTCGAGAAGAAGATCGAGGGCGTGGTCACCACCTATGACAAGCCCTACAGCGTCACCGACCACGAGACGATCACTGCCAACATTCCCGTGCTCGGCACCGTCAAGGGTGGCCGCGTGGTGCCCGCCAATCAGGCCGACATCGAGGGCGACAACGCCCTTCGCGTCAAGCCCAAGTCCTAAGCCTTTGCGCTAATACCAACCGACTAGCCAGCCACGTCGGCTGGCTCAGGGTGTGCGCGCTCCATTGGGCATCGTATCTAATGGAGCGCCTCCGCAGGCGTGCTGATCGTCGGGGGACGACATGCAGAATTTTATGCAAATCCTGGTTTCCGGGATCTCCGTCGGGATGATCTACGGCGTTATCGCGTTCGGCTATCAGCTGACGTTCTCGACCTCGAAGACGCTGAATTTCGGCCAAGGCGAGGCGTTGACGCTGGGTGCGCTCGTGGGGTTCACGACGGTCAGCTATCTGATCGGGCTGTCACTCGGCTCGCTGTGGGCCTACCTGATTGCGTTGCCGTTCGTGTTCGCCTTCGGCCTGCTGCAAGGCGCGGTGGTCGAGTGGCTCGGCGTGCGCCAAGCCGTCAAGATCAAGTCGGAAGCCGGTTGGATCATGGCGACGATCGCGCTCGGCATTATTTTCAAGAACATCGCTGAAAACGTCTGGGGCAAGGACCCGTTGAAGT
>JANYHP010000314.1 GCA_025359005.1 Hyphomicrobiaceae bacterium
GGCTTGTAGCCGCGGATGCTCCGGCGACCACGAATAACGTCATCGAATTGCATAAGCGTGGGGCTTCCCGAATGACGACTGATCCTGCCTGGATCATTGCGGTTTCTCGATCGCCGCGCAAGATTGTCATGAGTTTCGGACGGCTGTGGTCGTTTCGGCGCTGGCCTCAAAGATATTTCGGCGCGGCACTCTCCGAGCGCTTGTCGCCTCGTGATGGTCCCCGTGATTTGCAGCCATTTCGGGCGCACCCGATTATAAGGGGCCTCCCCCGCGTTCACGCGGCTTTCAACTCCGCGCGGCACGCGTATGGTGCGTCATCCACCCCGCCTCATCCCCACCCGACCATCGAGCCGCCCTTGCGCGCCCCTATCTCCCAGCTCTTCGGCCGCGTCACCGGCCAGCGTTCGCACGCCTTCATCGGGCTGTTCGTGCTCGATGCAGCGTTTCGCGCGCTCCTGATCACGATCGTGCCGCAGCGACTGTTCGCAGTGCTCGGGAGCGCGTCGCGCGTAACGGTGCTTTATTTTGCGGCCAGCTTCTGTGGCCTCGCCGTCAATATCGCCATGCCGCGACTGCTGCATCGCTTCGGCCGCGCCCGTGTGCTGGAGGCGGCGACCCTGGTGGCGCTGCTGTCGTGTGCGCTGTTTGCCAGCGGTAGCGTGCCGGGGATGGTGGCGGGCCTTGTCTGCAATATCGCGATCGGCGCCACGTTGGAGGTGCTCATCAACGTCGCCATGCTGGAAACTGTAGCCCGTCGGGATCTCAATCGCTTCGAGCCCTTGCGGCTGTTGTTCGTAGGGGCGGTGTTCGTCGCCGGGCCCTGGGCGGGCGTGGCCCTTGATCAGCGTGTGGCGCACAACCTCCCGTTCCTGCTGGCCGCCATCATTTCCGTTGTGCTGTTCGTGACGTTTCGGACCATTGGTGTCGGCGCCGAGCGGGCCGTGGCGGCCGGAGCCGAACCGCCGCCACCGCCCGATCCCTTGGTAATGATCCCGCGGTTCGCTGCCCAGCCCCGCCTGGTGATCGCCTGGATGCTGGCTATCGGCCGCAATGGCTGGTGGATGATGTATTTTATCTACACACCGATCCTGGTGGCGTCCTACGGGCTCAGTGCGGAGGCGGCCGGCGCACTGATTTCGGCCGGCATGCTGCCGATGTTCCTTATCCATCTGTGGGCGTCATTCGGCCATCGGCATGGCATCCGCGTGCTGCTAACGTGCGCGTACACCGCAACCGGGATCGCCACCATCGCGGTCGGCCTCACAACCAGCTGGCCGATGCTCAGCCTCGGCGTGCTGTTGGTGGCGGCGGCGGCGGCAACGGCCATCGACGGCGCCGGCAACGTGCCGTTCCTGCGCGCTGTCCGGCCGCTCGAACGCGCCGCGATGACGTCGGTCTACATGACGTTCCGGCACGTGGCCTCGATCATTCTGCCTGCCATCTTCGCGATTCTGCTGACCGTTGGGCCGCTGCCCGCGGTGTTTGTGGCCGGCGGCTGCATCGCGCTGGTCATGGCGGCGCTGTCGCGCTATCTGCCGCGCAGGTTGTGACACGAAGTCGTGAAGCGATGTTTCCCCGATGTCCGTCGTGTGCTTGTGTCGTGGGGGTCCCCTCTCAACTGCTCGGTCCTCTATCATGACAGCGCCCACGCTCTATGTGTTCGACGCCTACGGGACCTTGTTCGACGTGCACGCCGCAGCCTCCCGCGAGCGCGACGCCATCGGTGCCCATTGGGAAAAGCTGTCGCAGACGTGGCGTACGAAGCATCTGGAATACAGCTGGATCCATGGCGTGGTCGATCCGATGGTGTCCGCGGGAGGCGGGGTGCGACCGAGTTTCTGGGCGCTGGCGGGCCTGAGCCTGGACTTTGCCATCGCCTCAGTTGGCGGCGTACCGCCCGGCGTGCGCGACCGTCTGCTTGCTGCCTTCCGGCACATGGCAGCCTTCCCCGAGGTCGCGGCCACGCTGGCGGCTTTGAAAGCGCGCGGCGCGCGCCTCGCCATTCTGTCCAACGGCGATCCCGACATGCTGGCTGACGCGGTGGGAGCCGCGGGCCTCGACGGGCTGTTCCACGCGGTGCTGTCGGTCGAGCAGGCAGGCACTTTCAAGCCGCAGTCCGCCGTCTATCAATTGGTACTGGATCGTTTCGGTGGTGTGCCGGGTGACGTGATGTTCCAGTCGTCGAACCGCTGGGACGTGGCAGCGGCTAAGGCGTTCGGCTTCACCACCAACTGGATCAATCGCACTGGCGCTGCCGATGAATATCCAACGCTGCCGGCGGATCGGGTGCTCCGCGACCTCGCCGGCCTCATCTGAAAAGCAAGGGACGCACATGACGTCGATCGACTATTATTTCTCGCTCAACAGTCCGTGGACCTATCTGGGCGCCAAGCGCTTGGCTGAGATAGCGGCCACCCGCAACGCCACCGTCGTCGTCAAGCCGGCGCGCTTCGGCCCGATCTTCGAGGCGACTGGCGGCCTGCCGTTGCCCAAGCGCGCGCCGGCCCGGCAGGCCTACCGACTGATGGAGTTGGCTCGCTGGCGCGACGAGCGCGGCATTCCGCTCATCATCAAGCCCAAGCACTTCCCTTCCGACGAGGTGGCTGCCAGCCGGCTCGTGATCGCGACGGCGCTGCAGGGCAAAAATGCGCTGGGCTTTGCCACCGAACTCGGCCGCGCCTTGTGGGAGCGCGAGGAAGCGCTCAACGACGAGGCCGCCATCGCAGCCGCCGCCGCCCGCGCAGGCGTCGACTTGGTCGCCGTGCGCGCGGCTGCCCCCTCAGACGCCGACCTCGACGCGCGCTGGCAGAGAAACACCGACGATGCCTTGGCCCAGGGCGTGTTCGGCGCGCCCTCCTACGTGCTGCCTTCGGGCGAGATCTTCTGGGGCCAGGACCGCCTCGAATTCCTCGACCGCGCGTTGGCCAAAAGCGCCTGACCCGCCCCCGCCTTTCGCCCAGTTGTGCGGCGCAGTGCTTCCAGCTATCGGTGCGCGCCTAGCACGCCGCCTCATGCTTACCAGGAACACGCCATGAACATCCATGAATATCAGGCCAAGGAACTGTATCGCGCCTATGGCGTGCCGACGCCCAAGGGTGTGGCCGCGTTCTCGGTGGACGAGGCGGTAAAGGCTGCCGAGCAACTGCCGGGTCCGGTGTGGGTGGTCAAATCGCAGATCCACGCGGGCGGCCGCGGCCAGGGCAAGTTCAAGGAAACCGCCGCCGGCGACAAGGGTGGCGTGCGGCTGGCCAAGTCGGTCGCCGAAGTGAAGCAATTCGCCACTGAAATGCTCGGCAACACGCTCGTCACGCTGCAAACCGGCCCCGAGGGCAAAAAGGTGCAGCGGCTGTACGTCGAAGACGGCTCGCAGATCGCCCGTGAGTTGTATCTGTCGGCCCTGATCGATCGCGAAACGAGCCGTGTGGCTTTCATTGCCTCGACCGAAGGCGGCATGGACATCGAAAAGGTGGCGCACGATACGCCGGAAAAAATTCACACCTTTTCCATCGATCCCGCCGCCGGCTACTTCCCCATGTACGGCCGCAAGATCGCGTTCGCGCTTGGCCTCACCGGCGACCAGGTCAATCAGTGCGTGGCGCTGATCGGCAATCTCTACCGGATGGTCGTCGACAAGGACATGAGCCTGCTGGAGATCAACCCGCTCGTGGTCACCAAAGACGGCAACCTGATCTGCCTCGACGGCAAGATGGACTTTGACGGCAACGCGCTGTTCCGCCACAAGGACATTGTCGCCTATCGCGACCTCACTGAAGAAGACCCCGCGGAAGTGGAAGCGTCGAAGTACGACCTGTCCTACGTCAAGCTCGACGGCCAGATCGGCTGCCTCGTCAACGGCGCCGGCCTCGCCATGGCGACCATGGACATCATCAAACTCTACGGCATGGAACCGGCCAACTTCCTCGACGTCGGCGGCTCGGCGTCGAAGGAGAAAGTTGCAGCGGCCTTCAAGATCATTCTCAACGATCCGAACGTGAAGGGCATCCTGGTCAACATCTTCGGCGGTATCATGCGCTGCGATATCATCGCCGAAGGCGTGGTGGCCGCTGCCCGTGAACTCGGCGTCAAGGTGCCGCTGGTGGTGCGTCTCGAAGGCACCAACGTCGAACTCGGCAAGAAGATCATGGCCGAGAGCGGCCTCAAGATCACCGGCGCCGACAACCTCGCTGACGCCGCCAAGAAGATCACCGACGAAGTCAAGAAGGCGGCGTGAACGTCGTTTTAGCGAGGCAATACTGAGAGCGCGCGGGACATGGCCTCGCGCGCTTTTTTGCGGGCCCAAAGCCAAAGGGCTCTGCCCTTTGAACCCGCAAAAGCGAGTAGCCCTTTTGAAACCCGTCTGGGGCGGACGTGGCAACGGCCGCGCCGACGCTGCCGACGCGAGCCTGTGGCACAACCGATTTTCCCCCTTCCTTGACACAGCGGGTTGTCCGAAAGGACGCGTCCCTTCGGCGGGAGCGCGAAGCTGGTGTCACGGACGCATAACAGTAGAGTCGAGGAGAGGCGCGACCACGCTGGCATGATGCCATCGTTCCGTTTCCTCTCCCCGCTCATCGAACCGGACGTTCGGGTTTGCCGCATCCGGCTCTCCGGCTGGCTTCGTGTCAGGCCCACGGCTGCGTCGCCCGGTTTGGGCCGCTTGAGACGCGTGACGCCGAGGTCGCCGAACACACGTGTGCCCGGGAACTCAGCTGTGCCGCGCGTCGGCACCTTGTGCCGCCGTCTGAGGAAGTTGCGCACCCGATCGTAGACATGACCCTCGACGTCCCGGTAGGCTACTACTCACAATCACAATTCTCTATGACGCCTGA